>JALYHF010000200.1 GCA_030776745.1 Actinomycetota bacterium
ATGCAGAAGCATCGAGAGCATCGCGACGTTCGCGACTAGGCGCATTGACCCGCCGGCTCGGAGCCGTCCTCATTGAAACCGTCGAATGTGATGATCCATGCCGTCGGGTTCAGCCTCTTGGGATCCCTCGCATGATTCGTGGGACGAAGAGCTATGTACTCAGTCCTTGCTGCGGGCGCATCTCTTGCTGCGGCCGAATAGTCACGACTCACCGCCATCCACACACAATCTGAGGACCTACTGATGATTCGTTGAACGATGGTGCGTCTGTTTCCCGGGTTGGGGTTGAACGAGGAGAGCTCCGGGTTGCTGGCAAGGGTCTTCGCCCAGATCTCGACCTGGTCCTGGAACTCTTCGTCGTCGTAGATCGAGTGAAGCAGCGCTGCGGCGTCTGGAGGGAACCGCTTCCTCTCGACGATGATCTTGGTGGCCATCCCGTCGACGGCGTCGAGGGCTTCGAGCACGCGATTGAGGTAGGCCTCGTCGATGACGGCCGGGATGGTGGACACGTCGATGACCGTGGTGGAGGTGGTCACCTCGGTGGGGACCGTCGCACCCGGATCAGCTTCGTCCTCGCCGCCGGAGCAGGTGCTGCCCAGTAGCAACGCGGCAACGGCGAGGGTACGGAGGCGTTGCACTTTCGTACCGTATCGCTCCCTTTCATGTCTGGCAAGGGCCGAGCCCCTCCCTAGGCTGGGCCGCCGTGGCCCGCCGACGCCTGCTCCTCGACGTGTCGCCCCTCCGGGCCTCCCGGGACTTCCGTCTGCTCTTCGCCGGGCAGCTGATCTCGTTCATGGGCAGTCAGCTCACCGTGGTGGCCGTGGCCTACCAGGTCTATCTGCTGACCCGCTCCTCGCTGCAGGTCGGTTTGGTCAGCATGGCTCAGCTGGGGCCACTCATCGCTGGCTCCCTCGTCGGCGGCGCCATCGCCGACAGCACGGACCGACGCCGGCTCCTGTTGTGGATGCAGGTGGCGCTGGCTCTCACCGCGGTCGGCCTGGCCGTGAACGCCTCGCTGGCCCAGCCCGCCGTGTGGCCTCTGTACGTCTTGACCGCCCTGACGGCCGCCTTCTCGGGACTCGACCGCCCGGCCCGCAACGCCGCCATCCCGAACCTGGTGCCCCGAGGATCGCTGCCGGCTGCCTACGCCCTCATGCAGGTGCAGATGCAGGTGGGCCTGACGGCGGGCCCGGCCCTGGCCGGGATCCTCTTGGGCCGCGCCGGCCTGGCCACCGTCTTCTGGATCGACGTGGCGACCTTCGTCGTGGCCTTCGCGGCGGTCGCCGGCGTGCGTCCCCTGCCGCCCGAGGGCGGGGGCGTGCGGGCCAGCGCCGCGTCCATCGTCGAGGGCGTTCGCTTCATCAAGGGCAACCGCCTCCTGGCCGGCACCTTCGTCATCGACCTCGACGCCATGGTCTTCGGCATGCCGAGGGCCCTGTTCCCCGCCCTGGGCACCGGGTTGTACGGCGGCGGCGCCCAGACCGTCGGACTCCTCTACGCCGCTCCGGGCGCCGGCGCCCTGCTCGGAGCGCTGCTCACCGGTTGGGTGTCGAACGTGCGCCGGCAGGGCCTGGCCGTGGTGGTCTCGGTCGCCGTGTGGGGACTGGCCGTCGCCGCCTTCGGGCTGGTCTCGTGGCTGCCCCTCGGTCTGTTCCTCCTTGCGCTAGCGGGGGCGGCTGACATGGTCTCGGCCGTGTTCCGCAACACCATCCTCCAGCTGAGCGTCCCCGACTCGTTGCGAGGCCGGCTCTCGTCGGCCCACATCGCCGTGGTCACCGGAGGGCCTCGGTTGGGCGACGCCGAGGCCGGGGCGGTGGCCGCCCTGGCCGGCCCGCGGGTCTCGGCCGTCTCCGGCGGGCTGGCCTGCGCCGTGGGGGTGGCGGTCATCGCCCGGCTCTTCCCCGAGCTGGTCCGGTACCGCTCGGACGACCCGGAGCGGGCGCCGGTGCCGTAGGCGGGAGGCGCCCGAGAGGAGGGACCAGCCGGCCAGCAGGGCCAGCGAGCCGTAGGGGACCCAGTCACCGAAGCGCACGTAGGGCGTGGTCCCCGAGGCGACCGGCACCCGCGCCACGAAGCTTCCTCTCCGGTCGGCGTCCAGCCAGGCCAGGCGCCTGCCTTCGGGGTCGAAGACGGCCGAGACGCCGCTCACGGCGGTGTGGACCACCGCTCTTCCCGACTCCACCGCTCGCACGGCGGCGAGGCTGGCGTGTTGGGCCTGGGCCCAGCTGCCCTGGAAGGTGGTGGTGGCCGACTGCACCACGACCACGTCGGCACCCCGAGCAGCCAGATGCCGGGGCAGGTCCGGGAAGGCGGACTCGAAGCACACGAGTGGGCCGACCACGAGCGGGCCCGAGGACAAGAGGTCGAGCCCCCTACCCCGCCGTCGGTCCTCCACGGCGGCGGGGGTCAGGCCACTCACCCAGCCGAGGGCGGGCCGGAGGGGGACGTACTCACCGAAGGGGACGAGGCGCATCTTGTCGTAGCGGCCTCGAGGTCCGTCGGGCCCGACGAGCAGCGAGGTCTTGAAGATGCCGCCCTTACCCCGCCGGGCGTCCACGTTGACGAGAACGTCCGAGCCGGCCGCCTCGGCCGCCGCCGCCATGCGCTCCAGGAAGCGGGGACGAGCGACGGGGTCGAAGCCCACGCTGCTCTCTCCCCACACCACCAGGTCCGGGCGGGCCTCGGCCAGAGCCAGCGTCGCCCGTTCGTTGGCCCGGAACCGGGCTTCCGGTCCCCGGATGAGACCCGGCTGCACGCCGGCCACCACCGCCGTCCGTGTCGCCGGCGGACGCGGTCGCCATGTCGACCACGCCAGGGCCGCCCCCATGACGGCGGCGGCCGCCAGCAGGGCACCGGCCCGCAGGGCCGGCCTGGTCCGCCGGCCGAGGGCCACGGCCAGGGCGACGTTCACGGCGACCACCACGAAGCTGACGGCCCACACGCCACCGAGGGCGGCCAGGTCCAGCACGGGGCGGTTCGACCACTGGCTCGTGCCGAGAAGCGCCCACGGCCCACCCAGGTGCTCCCAGGAGCGCACCAGCTCCGCCGCCACCCAGGCGCTGGGCACCACCACCATCGCCCCGACGAGGCGACGCATCGAGGCAGGGTGCTGCAGCGCCCTCCAGACCAGGCGACCCCAGGGCAACCAGAGGGCGCCGAGCACGAGCGCGAGCGGGAGGGCGAAGAGGCCGACGACGGGCAGGAGCCAGTGGTGCATGGCCACGAAGAACCCGGCTCCCCCGAGCCACGCCCGAAGGCCGGCCGCCCGCCCCGATCCGGCACCCACCACCAGGAGGAGGAGCGGCACCAGCCCCACGAAGGCCAGCCACCACAGCCCCGGCTCGGGGAAGGCCAACGCCAACAGCGCCCCGAGCACCGGCGCCGCCACCTCTGGCCACGGGAAGCGGCCCGGCCCCGCTTCCCGGATCCGGATGCGAGCGGGCGCTACTGCCATCGGCGGGCCGCCATGGCGCCGGCGTCGACGAGGAGGCGCAGGCCGGGGAGCGCACCCAGCCGGGCGAACCCGAGGACGCGGGGAACGGCGATGGTCTGGTAGCCGGGGAGGCCGCCCATCCGGATGGAGCGCAGCACGGCCCGCGCCGCCAGTGTGGCCGGCACCCCGTACCTCGGGTTGTCCCCCACGTCCGTGGAGGGCCGGTCCTGGCCCTGGGCCCTGGCCCAGAACTTGGTGGCCACCGGCCCGGGGTTGACGGCGGTGACGGCCACCCCCCGCCCGGCCACCTCCCGGCTCAGCCCGTCGGTGAACCCCTGCACGGCGAACTTGGTGGCGCAGTAGACCGTGAGCGGAGGCGAGGCCACCCACGAGGCCACCGAGGCCACGTTCACCACGTGGCCCCGCCCGCGTGCGAGCATGCCGGGCAGGACGCGGCGGGTGAGGTCGACGAGACCGACGAGGTTCACGGCCAGGACCTGGTGCATCTGCTCACCCGGCATGTCCTCGACCAGCCCGGTCCAGCCGATGCCGGCGTTGTTCACGAGGACGTCGATCGGCCCGACCGTGTCCACCAAGGCGGCCCGGTCGTCGTCGGTGGTCACGTCGGCGACCAGCGCGGTGATGCCGTCGTGCGCGTCGGCCAGCTCGTCCAGGAGGTCGCCGCTGCGAGCCACGGCCCAGACGCGGGCGTCCCTGGCGGCGAGGAGGATGGCGGTCTCCCGGCCGATCCCGGAGGTGGCCCCGGTGACGACGACGCTCGAGCCCGGCAGGTGCATGTCCCCACTACACTCCAGACCACGGCTCTTCACAACGCACCGAGAGGGGCCGTCACGGTCGAGGAGGCCTGCGAGGTCACCGACGAGCTGGTCGACGCCTTCGCCACGCTCGTCCCCCAGCTCTCCCGGTCCTCGGCGCCGCCGGGCGCCCCCGAGCTGGCCGAGATGGTGGCGGCGCCCGGCACCCACCTCCTCGTGGCCAGGGCGGCTCCCGACAGCGCCGCCGGAGGGCCCATCGTCGGCACGCTCACCCTGGTGGTCTTCCGCATCCCGACCGGGCTGCGAGCCTGGATCGAGGACGTGGTGGTGGACGAGTCGGTGCGGGGCCGCGGAGTCGGGGAGGCGTTGACGCTGGCCGCCATCGACCTCGCCGCCGCCGCCGGCGCCAGAACCGTCGACCTCACCTCCCGCCCGTCCCGGGAGGCGGCCAACCGCCTCTACCGCCGGCTGGGCTTCGAGCAGCGGGACACCAACGTGTACCGGTACTCGGGCTAGCGTTGCGGCGTGGCCGACGAGACGCTCACCATCATCGACAACCGCAGCGGTGAGAAGTTCGACATCCCGATCGAGAACGGCGCCATCTCCTCGGCGGCGTGGCGGAAGGCCCTCCCCGACGTGTTGTTCCTCGACCCGGGTTTCATGGTCACCGCTCCGTTCGAGAGCGCCATCTCCTACCTGGACGGCGACGCCGGCATCCTGCGCTACCGGGGCTACCCGATCCAGCAGCTGGCCGAGCATTCCACCTACCTGGAGGTGGCCTACCTGCTCCTCCACGGCGAGCTGCCCACCACCGAGCAGTACGAGGAGTGGGTCCACGACATCACCTACCACACCTTCATCCACGAGAACGTGCGCAAGCGCTTCCTCGAGGGCTTCCACTACGACGCCCACCCCATGGGCATGCTGGTCTCCGCCGTTGCCGCCCTGTCGACGTTCTACCTGGACGCCAAGGACATCCACAGCCCCGAGAACCGCAAGAAGCAGATTGTGCGGCTCATCGCCAAGATGCCGACGCTGGCCGCCGCCGCCCACCGCTTCAGCGTGGGTATGCCCTTCGTCTACCCGGACAACTCCTTGAGCTTCGCCGCCAACTTCCTTTCGATGATGTGGAAGGTGGCCGAGCCCCGCTTCGAGGCCGACCCCGCGCTCACCCGTGGCCTCGACGTGTTGTTCATCCTCCACGCCGACCACGAGCAGAACTGCTCGACCACGGCCATGCGCACCGTCGGCTCCGCCCACGCCGACCCGTACTCGGCCTGCGCGGCGGCCGCCGCCGCCCTCTACGGCCCCCGCCACGGCGGTGCCAACGAGGCCGTGATCCGGATGTTGACCGAGATCGGCTCGTTCGAGAACGTGCCCGCCTTCATCAACACCGTGAAGGGGGGGAAGGGCCGGCTCCAGGGCTTCGGCCACCGGGTGTACAAGAACTACGACCCCCGGGCCAGGATCATCAAGCAGGTGGCCGACGACGTCTTCGCCGTCACGGGCAAGAACCCGCTCCTCGACATCGCCCTGAAGCTCGAGGAGGCCGCCCTCTCGGACGAGTACTTCGTGTCCCGCAAGCTGTACCCCAACGTCGACTTCTACTCCGGGCTCATCTACCAGGCGATGGGCTTTCCCATCGAGATGTTCCCGGTCCTCTTCGCCATCCCCCGTACGTCGGGGTGGCTGGCTCACTGGTCCGAGCTGTTGGAGCAGGACGCCAAGATCATCCGCCCCCGCCAGGTGTACGCCGGCGAGGCCGAGCGCGACTACGTCCCCATCGCCAGCCGGTAGCGCTTCGTGATCGCGGCGGGCCAGGCCTATCGCTGGCTCGCCCCCGCCGTACTCGGCTATCTGCGGGCCCAGCGGGCGCCGGACCCGGAGGACCTCGTCGGCGAGGTGTTCCTCCAGGTGGCCCGAGACCTGCCGCGCTTCCGCGGCGACGACGACGCCCTTCGCCGCTGGGTCTTCACCATCGCCCACAACCGCCTCCTCGACGCCCGCCGCCGCCAGTCCCGCCGTCCGCAACCAGCGCACGGGCCGCTCCCAGAGGTGGCGAGCCCGCCGCCGGCCGACCCGCTCGACCCGGAGTTGGTGGCCGCGCTGTCCACCCTGACACCCGACCAGCGGGAGGTGGTCGTTCTGCGCTTCGTGGGTGACCTCTCGCTTGAGGACGTGGCCCGCATCACCCGCCGGAAGGTGGGGGCGGTCAAGGCCCTCCAGCACCGAGCGCTGGAGGTGCTGGCCCGCCAGCTGCGGAACCAGACGGAGTGAACGGGGTGCCGGCCGTATCCTGGATGCCCCCACGGGCGCTTACGAGGGAGCCATGAACGACTTTGACGACATCACTGGTCGTCTGCGCAAGCTCGCCGAGGAGCCCATCGACGCTGAGGTGGCGGCGCGGCACCTGCGCTCGTTCAGCGCGGTGGAAGCGGTCACCCCCCCGCCGCGCTTCCGCTTCCGTCCGGCGGTGGCCGGGGGCATCCTGGCCGGAGCCCTCCTCGGTGGAACGGGGCTGGCCGGCGCCACCGGCCACCTCGGCCCCCTCCAGGACGAGTTCCACGCCGTGTCGGCTGCCGTGGGCGTGCGGGTGCCCGAGGGCAACGCCGGCTCCCGCCCGGCCGATGAGGCCAAGGACTACGCCGCGGAAGCGGAGCAAAAAGCGGCGGAGGCCCAGCGGAAGGCCCAGGAGGCCACCGAGGCGGCGCTGAGAGCCGGGGAGACGGCCCGAGAGGCCCAACAGGAGGCGAGCCGCGTGGAGGGCCCGTCGAGTCCTCCCACCACCACCGTGCTGCGCTTCTACGGCACCGCGGAGGCTCCCTGCACCATCCCGGTGATCGCCCCCGAGAGCGCCAAGGCCGGCGACAAGGAGAAGGACGGCGCCGGGGGCAAGGAGGCCGTCCCCGCCCCGCAGAACCCCGACGAGGCCAAGAACGCGCCCAGGGTCCCCTTCATCGTCGGCACCCACGAGGACTACGTGCGAGCCCACCCGCCGGCGCTGCGGGAGGAGGCAGCCAGGTCCGACTGCGGGAAGCCGCTGAGCGAGGTGAAGCAGCCGCCCACGGGCGGCGTCCCCCCACCCGGCCCCCCCGCCCCGCCCGACCCGGCGGGGGCCAGCGC
>JALYHF010000201.1 GCA_030776745.1 Actinomycetota bacterium
GCCCGGGGCGCCCCGGGCCGGAACCGTCGACGAGGTGGTCGCGCGGGTGGGCGCCAGCGCCGAGCGCCTGGCCGGCCTCGTGGAGGACCTGGGCGGTGACGACTGGAAGCGCCCGGGCCGGCTTCCCACGGGCGAGACGGTCACGGCCCTCGACGTGGTCCGCCACGCCGTGCACGTGGGCGCCCACCACCGCCGCGAGGCCGAGCGGGTGGTGAGCGAGGTGCGTCGGCGGCGGTAGAGGCCGCCCCCAGGTCGATCCGTTTCATGCCGCGGCGGCACGGGAAAACTCCCAACGACGGACAAGGGAGAAGCCATGCGCTGGAGGAGGGCTCCGGAGACGCGGGGAGATCGAGCGGCGTTGGCCCACGAAGCGGGGATGGGCCGAGTCTCACTGGTGAGCGTCCTGGCCGGCACCCTGGTCGCCTACGGCGCCTTCGCCGTACTGCTGGCCCTCACCGCCGCCGTCGCCAAGGCGGTGGGGTTCGACACGGAGTTGGCCGGCACCGACTGGCGTGAGCTCGGGGCGGCGGGGGGCGTGATCGTCGCCGCCGTGCTGCTCCTGTGCTACCTCTTCGGCGGCTACGTCGCCGGGCGGATGGCCCGGCGGGCGGGGATCACCAACGGCTTCATGGTCTTCGTGCTGAGCCTGCTGGTGGCCGTCGGGGTCACGGGTTTGGTGAACCTGTTCACCGACGGTGACGAGATCCTCCGCAACCTGCGCACCGTGGGCGTGCCCACCTCGTCGCGGGAGTGGGGCGACATCGGCAGCGTGGCCGGCATCGCGTCGCTGCTGGCCATGGTGGTGGGAGCCGTCTTGGGCGGCGCCCTTGGCGAGCGCTGGCACGGCAAGCTGGTGGCGCGCGCCCTCGACCCCGCCGTGGGGCCCGAGGCAGAGGCCCGCGCCGCCGCCGAGCGGGCGCGGGCCGAGCTGGCCGAACACGAGCGCCACCTTCGGGAGGCGGACGAGCGGACCGTGCCCGTCCGGGAGGTCGTCGTCGAGGACGAGGGGACCCGCACGCCGGTGCGCGACGGGGAGCGGGGCGCCGTTCCCGACGACCGGGTAGTCCGGGAGGACCCGGTGGTTCGAGAGGACCCCGGGGTGCGCGGTGACCCCGGTGGGGGCAGTGCGGGCCCCACCCGCCAGGAGCCCAACATCACCAGACGGGACCGCTGAGAAGGGGTGGCGTCCACCGCTGGCTGGGCGCCCAGCCCCGGACCAGGCCCGGTTCTGGCTTGACGAGCGCCCGACCGCCTAGGTTGGGGGGTCGGCGTCCGGCATCGACCCTCCAGACCAGGACAACATCCCCGGTCTCCGCCCGCTGTACTGTGGCCTGCGAGCCCTGCCCGTCGAGGCCGGGCTGGGACGAGCGGCGGACGGCGACGGGGCCCGGGTGGGTGGCGCGGGGGAAGGCATGACACGGTCGCTCGCTTGGGGGAACGAAGAGTCGATCAACACGGGGCGAATCCGACGTCTCTCGCCTTGGGAGGAGATGCATGCAGCAGGACGTGTTGGGGAGCATCGAGGAACTCGCCAGGAGGCTCCCGTCTCGCATGGGGGTGAAGAAGGAGCTGAAGAAGCTCCCCACCCTCCTCGGGGACAACGAGCAGGTCCTCCAGCTCGACACCGGAACCTACGGCGGCGGCAACGGCCTGGTGGTGGCCACTGACCGCCGAGTCCTGTTCCTGCTCGAGGGGTTGACCCGGAGCCGCGTGGAGGACTTCCCCTTCGACGAGATCGCCGCCGTGAGGTCGGAGATGGGAATGGTGACGGGGACCTGTCGCCTCACCATCTCCACCTACGACGACCAGGCGGAGATCACCAACATGTCCAAGTCCGTCGTGGACGAGATCACCGAGTACGTGCGCAGCCGCGCCGGTGGAGACCAGGTCCCCGACCAGGCACAGGCGGCGCCCGCCCCGGCGTCGACCGCCCCCGTCCGGCGGGAGATCGAGGGCGCCAACATCGTCCTCATCGGCGCCTTCGAGCCCGCCGTGCTCCAACCCGATTGGTTCGCCACCCAAGGGCTGATCTCCCACGAGGAGACCTACGTGGCCGAGATCCAGATGAATCGCCAGGACAGCGTGGCCTTCACCACCGACCTGTTCGAGGTGAAGGCCAAGCGCGACCAGCTCCTGGTGGGCACCACCCACGGACCGTCGTTCCAGAGGTTGACCGACGTGGTGAGCGGGGTGCTGGCGCTGCTGCAGCCCGACATCTCCAAGGTGGGCATCAACCGGGACACCCATTTCGCCCTCCCCACCGTGGAGGCGTGGAGGGAGATCGCCCGGCGGCTGGCCCCGCCGGACAGCTGGGACCTGCTCCTGCCGAACCCCGGGATGCGCAGCCTGGCCATCCAGGGTTCGCGCCCGGACCGCCAGCCGGGAGCCGTGCTCGTGCGGGTGGAGCCCTCGGTCCGCGTGC
>JALYHF010000202.1 GCA_030776745.1 Actinomycetota bacterium
CTCTGCGTCAACGCCTCGGTGCGCCAGGTCGAGTCCGAGTGGTTCTTCGACGAGGTGGCCGCGTCCCTCGAAGCATCGGCCATGGACCCGGCCAGCCTCACCCTGGAGATCACCGAGAGCCTGTTCATGAGCGACTTCGAGGCCACCGTGGCCAAGCTGAAGCAGCTCAAGGCCATCGGGATGAAGCTGGCCATCGACGACTTCGGGACGGGGTACTCGTCGCTCAACTACCTGCGGTCCCTTCCGATCGACATCTTGAAGATCGACAAGTCCTTCGTGGAAGGGGTGGCCCGCGGCCCGGAGCAGTCGGCGGTCGCTCGCGCCGTCGTGAAGCTGGCCCGCACCTTCGGCCTGGAAACGGTGGCCGAGGGCATCGAACGCTCCGAGCAGCTGGCCGAGCTGGTCTCCATCGGCGCCGACATGGGCCAGGGCTATCTCTTCTCCCGGCCCCTCGACGCCCAGGGCATGGAGGCCTTCTTGAGCGAGGACCGACTCGGTGGCGACCACGGCAACGGCCGACACCACCTGGAGGAGCCGGATGACGGTCGCCGGGCGGCCCCGACCGGCGAGGGCGCCAGAGACGAGGGGATACCCGGTGACGAGAGACGGCGGTAGGGCGAAGCGAGGTACGCGGGCCGGGACCAAGGCCGACCGGGGCGGCGGCGGGCCGGCGCCCGCCCAGGCCGGCCCTTCCCCCGCCGGGGCGGCGATGCCGGCCTGGGGCCAGGACCCGCAGAACCCGCTGGCGCCGGTGGGCGTGCGCAGCGGTGGTCGCAGCGAGGCGCCCGACCCCCATCGCCTCGGCGACCTGTCGAAGGCCTACCTCATCTGGCTGGCGGGGGCCTCCTGCGACGGGTGCAGCGTGGCGATGACCGGAGGCACCCACCCCCGGGTGGAGCACCTCCTGGCCGGTCTGGTCCCCGGTCTGCCCCGCCTCGAGCTCGTCCACACCGTGCTCTCCACCGAGTCGGGCCCCGAGTGGGTGCACAACCTGTTCATGGCCGAGCGGGGCGAGCTCGACGCCCCCTACGTCATCACCTGGGAGGGCTCGGTCATGGACGAGTCCATCGCCGGTGACGGCTACTGGAGGGGCCTGGGCGAGGACCCCCAGACGGGGCGCCAGTTCACCAGCCTCGAGTGGCTCGCCCGCCTGGCGCCGGGGGCGGCGGCGGTCTTCGCCATCGGCACCTGCGCCACCTGGGGCGGCATCCCGGCGGCCAAGGGAAGCCCCACCGACGCCATGGGCGTGCGCGAGCACCTGGGCAAGGACTATCGCTCGGCGTCCGGGCTGCCCGTGGTCAACGTCCCCGGTTGTGCCCCCATCGGCGACAACTACCTCGAGGCGGTCGCCGCCACCCTGTTGTTCCTCAACGGCCTGGCGCCCCCACCCGAGCTCGACGAGCTGGGCCGGCCGGCCTGGCTGTGGGGCCAGACCCTGCACCGCCACTGCCCCCGGGCCGGCTACTACGAGGAGGGCGTGTTCGCCAAGGAGTACGGCGACGAGGAGTGCCTGGTCGAGCTGGGCTGCTGGGGCCCGGTGGTGGAGTGCAACATCGCCGATCGGGGCGTCGTGGACGGCCGGGGCGGCTGCATGCAGATGGGCGGCATTTGCATCGGCTGCACCATGCCCGGCTTCCCGGACAGGTTCTCGCCCGTCTACGCCGCGCCCCCGGCGTCACTGCTGGTGCCGGCCACCAGCCGGGTGGCCGGGGGGTTTCTCCGCCGGGTGCGGGCCATCAACCGGCGGAACGAGGACGGGGCCGCCCTCCGTGGGGGGGACGCCTCGAGCGGCCGGGCCCGGTCGCGGACCGTTTGGCGGCGCCCGGTCACGTCCATCCCCCGGTTCTCTCCCGAGCGCCGGCGCGGCCACCAGCCCGGGGCGGCCCCGGTGGGTCAGGTGGCGGGCTCCACCCGGACCTCGGTCCCCGTGGCCGGCCGCCCGAACCGCTCGGCGGCGTTGCCACCCCGCAGGAAGAGCTCGTAGAAGTGGCGCTGGCCACCGTCGCCGAGCTTCCATCCGGAGCTTCCCGGAGCGAAGGACAGTTGGTGCTCGCCCACCTCGAAGGCGCCGTCGCTGACGACGGCCTCCGCCGCCTCCGAGCCGATGGTCACCACCACCCGAGAGCCGCTGGGGGCGGGCGGCTCGGTCCAGGTGGTCTTGAGGTTGCCGTAGCCGTCGACGTACACGACGCTGCGGTGGGGGACGGGCGGGACGCGCTCGGGGGCCAGCTGCGGGCCGAGGGCTTCGGGGTCGCCGGAAAGCAGCCGGGGCATCAGCTCGGGGAAGAAGTCGCGCGAGCGGAACTGCGAGCCCGTACCGGGGATGGGCACCTCGTGGAGGGAGGTGGCCTCCAGGGCGACGAAGGAGAAGGCCCAACCAGAGTTGGGGCCGATGACCGCGACGCCGTCGCCCACCCGGGCCATGACCAGCGGCTCGCCTTCGTTCGCCGGCCGCGGGTCGTCTTCGTCGCCACGCGGGGCCACGTTGTGGAAGACCACACGGTCCGCCGGTCCCTCGGTGAGGGCCAGCTGGCCGACGCAGAAGCCGGCGGCCAGGGTGTCGAACGCTGGTACGGGGGTGGCGAAGACGGTGGCGCCGGGCAGATGGAGGGCCAGGCGCTGGCGGACCTCGGCGAAGGCCAGATCGCCATGGCCGTAGTCGGCGACCACGTGGACCAACATGGATCTAAGCTACTGGGGCGTGGCTCTGGCACCCGAGGAGATCGCGGCCCAACAGTTCCCGGTGAAGCTGTGGGGCTACGACAAGGAGAAGGTCGATGCCTTCCTCCGAACCGTCTCCACCTCGTACCGGGAGGCCCTGCGGTCGGCCCGGACCACCGCCGCTCCCGCTCCTGCCCGGTCCTCCTTCGAGGGCTTGGGCGACCAGGTGGCCTCGATCCTCGACTCGGCCGCTCACGGGGCCGACGAGCTGAAGTCGGCTGCCGAGCGGGAAGCGCAGGCCATCCGGACGGCCGCCGCCGAGGAAGCAGCGGAGACGGTGGAGGCCGCCCTCGATCAGCTCGAGGCGGCCAACCAGGCGAAGGCCGCCGCCGAGCAGGAGGCCGAGGCCGTGCGCGCTGCCGCTCGCTACGAGGCCGGCCGGCTCGAGCAGGAAGCAAGGGACAGGGCGGCGCAGGTGGAGCGAGACGCCAGGGAGAAGGCAGCCGAGTTGGAGCGCGCTGCCAGCACCAACGTGGCGGGGGTGCTGTCCGAGGCGCGTCGGCGCTACGAGCAGTTGCGCGCCGCCGAACGCAAGGCCATCGCCCGCCTCGCTTCGGTGGAGACCCTCGTGCAAAAGGCGCGCGAGGCGCTCCCCGAGGACGAGCTCGACTCGGGGGACGACTACCCCGGGCTGGCCGAGCTCGAGGTGACGGGCGCCGCCATCGACGGCTCCGGCCGGCCCTCGTCCGCCCCGCGCCCGGGCGCTCGCTCGAACGACAAGGCGGCGCGCGGCCGGCGCAAGTAGCGAGCGACGGGGGCGGCGCCCCGGGCGGACCGAAGCCCCCTGGACAGCACGAAAAGCTGTGGATATGGTGTTGACGGCTGGGCGCCGTCCGACGGCTCGCGCCGATCTGGTTCCCAGCGGCAGGAGGTGCCGTCGTGCGAAGGAAGGACGGCACTGGGGGGCGCCTTGTCCGCGGAGGGGAGGCCAGCGGTGCCGAGAGACGTCGAACAGCCGAGCACGCTGACGGCCCTCTTGGACGAGATCACCAGCCACCTGTTCCTCTCGGCCGTGCCGGGGGTGGCCGAGCAGGAGGTCTGGGGGTGGCTCCAGCGGGTCGCCCAGGAGTTCGAGACGCTGAGGGCCCGCAACCGCAACCTCGTGGCGCGGGTCAACGAGCTCGAGCAGCAGCTCAACGAACGTCGCCGGCTCACCGACGAGCAGCTGCTGGCCGAGCTGCCGGGCCGCACGGCGCGTGCCCTGCGGTCGGCCCAGGAGGTCGGCGACGAGATCGTCCAGCGAGCCAGCGAGCGGGCCGAGCTCATCGCCCGGGAGGCCGCTGAGCAGGCCGCCGAGGTGCGCAAGGGCGCCGAGGCCGACGCCAGGACGATCCTGCGCGAGGCCGAGCTGGACGCCGAGGCGCAGGTCGAAGCGGCTCGATCGGCGGGCAAGGACATCGTCGTGCAGGCGCGGGCGCTCCGTGAGCGCATCCTGGCCGACCTGGCTGCCCGCCAGGCCGCCTTCGAGGACGAGATCGAGCGTCTGCAGATGGGCCGCGACCAGCTCCTCGACGCCTACTTCGCCGTCAAGCGGACCTTCGACGAAGCGACGAGCACCTTCTCGAGGGAGGAGCCGTCGGCAGCCGACACCGTCGCCCCCAACTCCCCGCGCCGCCGCTGGGCACGGGGCCGCGCCCCACAGGATCGTCGAAGCCACGAGGCGGAGACGCCCCTGCTCGAGCCCGGCAACGGGCGCCCGGCGTCGGGCCCGCCGGCCTCGGAGCAGCCGCCCCCAGGGGGCCAGGCGTCTCGGTACACCGTGCGTCCCAACCCGCGGGGCACCCAGTCGGCGACCACCACGTCGGACAACCGGCCCCGCTCGCTCAGGCCGTAGAAGCGGCGGCCTGCCGGAACCACTCGAGCGTTCGGAGCAGCCCCTCCTCGAAGCCCACCCGCGGTTGGTAACCCAGGTCGGCGCGAGCCGCCTCGATGTCGGCACGGCTGTGGCGCACGTCCCCGGGCCTTGGCCGGGTGTGGACGGGGACGACGCTCGTCCCCGTCATGCGGCCGAGGACCTCCAGGAGCTGCAACAGGGAGTAGGAGGCCCCACCCGCCACGTTGTAGGCCCGGCCGCTGCAGACGGCCGCCGGCGCCCGGGCCGCCGCCAGGTTGGCGGCCGTGGCGTCGCTCACGTAGGTGAAGTCGCGACTCTGGAGACCGTCGCCGTGCACCGTCGGCGGCTCACCCCGCAGCAGGGCCTCGAGGAAGAGGGGGATGACGGCGGCATACGCCGAGTCCGGCCGTTGCCTCAGGCCGTAGACGTTGAAGTAGCGCAGGCTCACGGTCTCGAGGCCGTAGACCTCGGTGAAGACGCGGCAGTAATGCTCGCCCGCCAGCTTGGTCACGGCGTAAGGCGACCTCGGGACGGTCGGCGCCGTCTCCGGCGTGGGCAGCTGCTCCGCCCCTCCGTACACGCTGCTGGACGACGCTGCGACGACCCGGCGAACGCCGGCCCGGCGAGCGCAGTGCAGCACCGTGAGCGTCCCTCGGGTGTTGGCCTCGTCGGTGGCCAGCGGGTGCTCCACCGATCGCAGCACGGCGCGGGCGGCGGCCTGGTGGAACACCACCTCGACGCCCTCCATGGTCGCCAGGACGGTCGCCTCGTCGGACACGCTGCCCTCCACCAGCTGGGCGCCGGGCGGGAGGTTGCGCCTCGTGCCGGTGGACAGGTCGTCGAGGACCCGGACCCGGTGGCCTTCGGCCAGGAGGGCGTCGACCAGGTTCGAGCCGATGAACCCGGCACCACCCGTGACCAGCGTGTGCATGGCCGCTACCTCCGTCTCCGAGCCGCCCAACCCCGGAGACGCCCGATCAGCGAGGGGCCGAGGAACGAGAAGGCCAGGGTGCGCCAGGCGGCACGCTGCCACAGATGAAGGCGGAGGGCCAGGACGGCCTCGGCCCTCGCCCGCCGAAGGTCGAGGGCGTCGTAGTACGACACCGCCGCTCTTCCCCGATGCCGGCCCTCGGCCTGTCGGCTCAGGGGCGCAAGCGCCCTGTCCGACTCCACTGCGGCGGAGACACTGGCCAGGCAGGACTGCAGCATCCGGGCAGGATCGCCGATACTGAAGTTCCCGCCGTGGTGGCGCCACGAGCCCAGCGGCTCGGGCACATAGACGACCGGCCCGAGACGGGCCACCCGCAGCCACACGTCGTAGTCCACCTTCGCCCGCCGCTCATCGAAGGAGCCGGCCGCCTCCAGGCGGTCCCGCACGAAGAGACTCGTGGGGGAGGAGGGCATGAACCGGACGAGGAAGAGGTCCCGGTAGATGTCGCCTCCGTGGTAGGCGAAGTGCCGGCCGAACCGCCCGATCCTCTCACCGGCGGCGTCGATGATCCACCCGTCGCTGAAACAGGCCACCGCACCCGGTCCTGCGTGGCCGAGGGCGATGAGCTGGCGTTCGAGCCTGGTCGGCTCCCACGTGTCGTCGGAGTCCAGGTAGGCGAAGTAACGCCCTCGGGACAGGGCCAGGCCCTCGTTGAGCGTGCGGGCGATCCCCCGGTTCTCCCTGGACACGAGCCGGCACACCGGTCCCTCTGGCGCCTGCTCCAGGCGGCCTCGGATCCGCTCGACCGAGTCGTCGCTGGAGCCGTCGTCGATGACGATGAGCTCGAGGTCGTCGAAGGTCTGGGTCAACACGCTGTCGATGGTGGCTTCGATGAACCGGGCGTTATTGAACGACGGCACCACGACGCTCACGAGCGGGCGATGGCCACCGGATCCTCCCCCGGTCATGGGCGCGGCGACCGCACCTGCTCGAAGCTCGCGGTCACCGATCAGAGCCTTGCATGATCCTCAGCGGCGCATGCTAGAGAACCGGCGTGATCCAAAAGCGGCTGCCCGGGCCAGCCCACGCGTGAGGGTCGGCTTCTACCTCCCCGACTTCTCCGGCGGGGGCAACGAGCGAGCCGCGCTGATGTTCGCCCGGCACTGGCCTCCTGAGGTGGAGACGCCGACCATCCTCGTGCGTTCGACGGACGGGCCCTTCCTGGACGAAGCAGCTGCCGCCTGCGAGGTCGTCGGCTTGGGCATCCCTTCGAAGGGATGGCGGGCCAGCCTGTGGACACCACGGCGGCTGGGTTCCGCTCTGAAGAGCCGGCGCATCGACGCTCTGGTGGGCTTCTTGTCGCTGCCCTCGCTGGTGACGGCCAAGGCCTGGGCCCGCGATACGAAGCTCGTCTGGTCCGTCCAGACGGCCTTCCTTCGGCCCACGGGGACGGTGGGGGAAGGCCGGGGAGAGCTGGCCAAGCAGCGGCTTCAGGCGCTCGCCGTGCGGGCCGCGCTGCGAGGGGTGGATGGGTTCCACGTCCCCACCGCGAGCCTGGTCGAAGGACTGAGGCTCGACACCTACGCGCGGCCGATCGGCTTCGTCCCCAATGGGGTCGAGCCGGCGCTGCTGGAGATGGCATCGACGGGCCGGGCCGCCCCGCCGGTTCCCCGCATCGTGTCGGTCGGCCGTCTGGCCCCGGTGAAGCGATTCGACGTGCTGATCGAAGCTGTTCGCCGGGTCTTGGCCGTACGCCCGGTGGAGCTGACGATCTATGGCGTCGGCCCTCTGCGCCAGAGCCTCGAGGACGACGTGCGAGCGACGGGCCTCGATGGTGTCGTGCGCTTCGGCGGCTTCGAGCACGACCTCACCCGTGTGTACGGGGACGCCGACGTCTTCGTCCTGGCCTCGGACCACGAGGCCTTCGGCAACGTGGTCATCGAGGCCCTGGCCTTCGGGCTCCCTGCCGTCGTCACCGATGCCCCCTTCGGTCCCGCCGAGATCGTGGACTACGGGCGGTACGGCCTGGTGGTGGAGCGGGGGCGGGCCGACCTGCTGGCCGAGGCGATACTGCAGGCCTTGCCTGGGGGGGCCGAGCACGACCGCCTCTCAAACGGCGCCCGAGCCCGCGCCGCCGGCTACGCCGCCCCCCTCGTGGCCAGGCGGCTCCACGACTTCCTCTCCGAGATCGTGTGAGCCGGTCTCCCAATGGCCCTCATGCTCGTCCCGCCGCTTGGAGGGAGCGTTCGAAGCAGGCGGCTGCTCGAGCGGCGCTGAATCGTGCGGCCCGTTCCCGCCCAGCCCGAGCCTGCTCCTGGCGCACTCCGTTGCTGGCCGCGACGGCGGCGCGAAGGCGGGCCAGGGCATCGTCGACGTTCCCGGGGCCGAAGTAGCTGGCGGCCTCACCGAGCACCTCGCGGTGCACGGGTATGTCCGAAGCCACGACCCATGCTCCGGCGGCAAGTGCTTCGAGGGGCACCAGGCCGAAGCCCTCGTAGCGCGAAGGCGCCAGGACCGCTCGGGCATGGACGTAGAGCCGCTCGAGCTCGTCGTCGCTGACGATCCCGACGTTGTGGACGTCGCCCGAGGCATCGTGGCCCCGCCGGGAGGTCACCGACCCCGCTCCTCCCGCTCGGTAGCCCGTCGACGCGCCTTCGGCGACCGACCTCCCGACCGCCACGACGTCCAGGCCAAGGGGCCGCAGGTGTCCGGCGACGGCGTGGACGAGGGCGTAGTCCTTTCGCTGCTCGGCGTGGCCGACCACGAGCACGTAGGGCCGGGATCGGGGCGATGGCTGCGCGGCCAGAAGCTCCACGTCGGGGAGGGTCACGATGCCCGGTACCACGTCGACCTTTTCCGGGTCGACCACGCCGGTTCCCACCAGCTCCTTGCCGATCGTCTCGGACGCGACGTGCACCCGGACGGCGCGCTGTGATGCTCGGCTCAGCATCTGGACGAAGATCCGGCGGAGATGCCGCCGCAGCTCCAGGTAGCGCAGGTCGTGGATGACCGGCACGAGCCCGGGACAGTCGGGCATGGGCCAGGTCTCGGCGATGACGACGTCCGGTCGTTCCGTCGAGAGGAACCGCCGGTACATGGATCGCTGGACCAGCAGGCGGGCGAGAGGGTTCCGCGCTGGCGGATGGCGGACCGCGAGCAGCCGGGCGGCGCCCAGAGCCCGTCGGGCACCGCCGTCGAGCTCCGGCCGGTGCGCCACCGTGACGTCGAAGCCCCTGTCGAGGAGCGCCGGGACCAGTCGGACGATTCGCGTTCGGGTCCCGGAGGGGTTGGCGTCGAGACCGAGCGCGTCGAACAAGAGCCGGGTCACGACAGGCGCCGGCGGGCGGCCCGCCGGAGGCGCCGGCCGACTCCGCAGGACGCGCTTGCTCGCGCCACGCCGACGGAGGACGATACCGGACCGAACATGTCGTTCTTCACTCTGGTGTCACCGGGCAGCCGACAGCCGGCCGACCGATCGTAGCCACGGTCCTCCGATACTGGCGTGCCTGCCAACTCGATCGTCCGGCGGTTGGTGAAGAGGCCGCTGGCCCGCTTCCAGTGGACGCCGGCGTACCGGTTGGCCCAAGCGGCGGCCATGGCGTGGGACATCCGCACGGGGGCATGGAGCGAGCCGGAGCTCGACTTGATCACCCACGCCGTCCAGCCGGGGGAATCGGCCCTGGACATCGGTGCCAACTTCGGCCTGTGGTCGTACCACCTGGCGCGGGCGACGGGGCCGAAGGGCCGGGTGCTTGCCTTCGAGCCCGTTCCCTTCACCTACCGCTGCCTTCGCCTGGTCGCCAAGATCCTCCGGATGGTGAACGTGGAGATGCTGGCCGTGGGCTGTGGCGAGCAGCGCGCTCGCGTCCGCTTCCTGGCGCCAGCACAGGACTCGGGTGCCATCAGCGCCGGCCTCGTCCACCTCGCCGGCCGTGGCGACCGAGGAGAAGCCTCGGCGCATGAGCGAGCGTCCTGTGGTGCCGAGCTCTGGTGTGACGTCGTCGCCCTCGACGAGCTCCTGGCGGACCTCCCGGGTCTGTCTTTCGTGAAATGCGACATCGAAGGGTCGGAGCTCTTCGCGTTCCGTGGCGCTGAACGCCTGATCGACGAGCACCTTCCGAGCGTCGTGTGCGAGATCGACCCGTCGTTCGTCGAGGGGTTCGGTCTCGCTCTCGAGGAGGTGGTGGGGTTCTTCTGGGCCAAGCAGTACGAGCTCTTCCGCTACGACCAGCACCCCCCGCGCCTGTGCCGCGTGCTCGCCACACGCGACCTCGCGGCGGGCAACTACCTGTTCGTCCACCCGTCGCGCCTCGGCCGTTTCGCCGGGCTTCTGGTGTGAGTGATGGGCCGTCCTCACCAGCCCTCCTTCCGCAGGAAGGCCTCGAGCGTCAGCAGCGTCCACAGCGGCTTTCCGTGGTCGGCGCCCCCGTGGCGGTGTTCGTGCCAGAGCCGCTCGAGAGCTTCGGCGTTCACGTGGGACCTCACTCTGGCTTCGGGAGCGCCGAGCGTGGCGTCGACGAAGGAGCGCAGCTCACCTCGAAACCAGCGGTCGATCGGCACACCGAACCCGCGTTTGCGACGGTGCAGGATCGGCGCCGGGAGAAGGTCCTGCACGGCCGCCTTGAGCGCTCGCTTCCGGGACAGGCCTCGAACGCGGGCGCGTCGGGGCAAGTGAAGGGCGAGCTCGACCAGCTCACGGTCGAGGAAGGGCGACCGCACCTCCAAGCCGTGGGCCATGCTCATGCGGTCGACCTTGGGCAGCAGGTCGTCGAGCAGGTAGGTGCGCAGGTTGAGCTCGAGGAGGCGATCGAGAAGGTCGGCGCCCTCCGACGCCTCCCAGATCCTCTGGTAGTCGTGGATGGCCCATGTGGAGCCCTCCGGCGCCATGGCCCATCGCCAGTCCTCGTCCATCATGGCCACCCACTCCAGGTACGCCTCCGGCACGCTCAGCGCTGATTGAGAGACGAAGCGCCGGACTCGTGCACCACGTCCCTGAAAGGCTCGGGAAGGAACTGCACCGAGCGACCGGGCGACCTGGCGGCGCACGACCGCTGGCACGAGGCGATACCTGTCGAGCAGCAAGGCGGCCGTGAAGCGCTCGTAGCCGGCGAAGAGCTCATCGCCGCCGTCTCCGCAGAGGGCGACGGTGACGTGGCCCCGTGTCAGCTCGGCCAGGAGGTACGTCGGCACGGCGCTCGAGTCGCCGAAGGGCTGGTCGTAGTGCCAGACGAGCTCGTCCACCAGGTCTACCGCCCTCGGCTTCACCACGAACTCGACGTGGTCGGTGCCGAAGCGGCGCGCGACCTGGCGGGCGTAGCGACGTTCGTCGTAGCCGTCCTCGTCGTCGAAGCCGATGGTGAAGGTCTTCACCGCCTCGCTGCTGAGGGTGGACATGATGGCGACGATGGCGCTCGAGTCGATGCCGCCGCTGAGGAAGGCGCCAAGCGGTACGTCGGCGGTGAGGCGCCGGCGGACCGCCATGTCGAGCAACTTGCGGACGTCGGCGGCGGCG
>JALYHF010000203.1 GCA_030776745.1 Actinomycetota bacterium
GCACGGGACTGAGGCGGTGGCGCGGCGGCGCCACTGGCAACGGCTCCGCTCGGGGAGCGCGGGTGCGGGGGTGGCCACGACCGGGTGGGGATCGGTCGTCGGACCACGTAAGGGAGGGAACCAGCGATGGATGGACGCGACTTCGATGACCTGACGCGCGAGTGGCGACGGCGGGGCCTGCGTCGCCGCGACCTGTTGCGCCTGCTCGGGGCCGGGGCCGGCCTGGCCACGATCAACGCCGTCCTCGCCGCCTGCGGCGGGGGGGACCCCCTGGGGAGTGGCCACCTTTACCTCATGCTGCCAGGGCGACAGCAGGCGGAGACACGGGCGTAGGGTGGTCGACTGGTGGGGCCGTCCCGAATGTGTCCCACTGGCGGTCCAGCCAAGTGCTCCAGTCGTAGCCGGGGTCGTGGAAGAGGTGCTGCCCGCACCAGAACCAACTGACCCGGCCGGTCACCGTCCACTGCGCCCGCCGCCGCTGCCCCACCGGATCGCTGCTCAGCCGCTGCCCCAGTTGCATCTGGAGCAGGTAGGTCAAGCAGACCACGCCGATGAGCCGCTCGACCATCGCCTCGCTCGGCAGATCGACCACTGCCGCCCGCACGCCCCAGCCGCTGTGCCAATCGCGGTAGGTTTCTTCGATACTCATGCGGCCGGCATACGCGGTGACGGCCTGCTGCACGGTGGCGGCGGCGGTGAACAGCACCCACGTCTGGGCGTAGTGTTGCGCGGCGGCACTCGGCGGCTTCGTCTTGCGCCCCCGCTTGTGGGCGTGGTGCTGGGCGTGCGCCTTGGCCCGCCGCGCCCGCTCCTGGGCCGTCCCCGGGTTCCGCTTGTGCTTGGGCAAGGCCGCCGGCACGTCGTTGACGACCACCCACGCGGGGACCAGGGGCGAGGCCGGGGTGCCGCGCCCGATGCTCGCCGGGGTGCGCTGCCCCACCCTGAGGCGGCCCGCCCCCAGAGGCTGCACGACCGGGGCATAGACGCCGGCCACGGTAATCCAGTCGCTCAACCGTAGCCGGACGCGCCAGGCCGTCCCGCCCTGGCGCAGTTGCGCGAAGAGTGCCGCGCGGGGAAACCCACGGTCGGCGACGAGCCGCCAGCGCACGTCCGGCGGGAACGCCGCTTGCACCCGCTGGATCAGGGCGAGGGTCGTGCTCCGGAAGCGCCCCTCTGGCCAAGGATAGGGGCAGACGGCCCAGCCGATCGGCAGCGTGCGCCCCTGCACGACGATCCCGGCCAGCCACACTTCCCAGCGGCCGAGGCGCGTCGTGTCCAGCGCGACCAGGACTGCCTGCCCAGGCGGCAGCAGCGCCAGGGCCTGGGCGACCAGCTGGGGGCTCACCACCGTCTGGTCCAGCGGGGGCCCGCCCCACCACCGCCGTACCCGGCGCAAGCACGACCGCCCGCTGCCTGCCTCGGCCGCCGGCAGCGCCCGCGCCAGTGCGGCTGGCGTCACCCGCTGGGCCACCAGCAGGCTCAAGACCGCCCGGGTCACCACCGTGCTGACCGTGGCATGCATCCCGGCTAAGAGCGGCTTGACCCAGCCGAAGACCCGCCCGTATCCTACTTGTGTGGCCGTCATCACTGTCCCCGCCTCCTTCGTGAGGTGTTTGGCTCAGGAACAGTGTATGCCGGCCACCCGCGCTCGTCAGCCCCCTAAAGGTGGCCACTCCCCAGGGGTGAGGTCCCCCCGCCCGTGGGTAGGCAGCCGCCGAACAACCGGGTACACTGCACGAGGGACAGCACACGGCTTCCCGTTCGCAAGACCTGCGACCTGTGACCTGCGACCTGCGACCTGCGACCTGCGACCTGCGACCAATCCGGGAGGGGCAATGCGGTACAAGCGACTCGGCGGCTCCGGGCTCACGGTCTCGGCGCTCAGCCTCGGCGGCAACACCTTCGGGCGCTACGTGGACGAGGCGGGCACGGCGCGGATCATCCACCGCGCGCTCGACCTCGGCGTCAACTTCTTCGACACCGCCGACGTCTACTCGCGCGGCGTCTCGGAGGAGTTCGTCGGCAAGGCCCTGCGCGACCGGCGCGACCGGGGCCTGATCGCCTCGAAGGTGGCGATGAAGATGGGCGAGGGGCCGAACGAGCGGGGGCTGTCGCGACACCACATCATCGACGGGGTCGACGCCAGCCTGCGCCGCCTCGGGACCGACTGGATCGACCTGCTGCAGGTCCACGCCTGGGACCCGGAGA
>JALYHF010000204.1 GCA_030776745.1 Actinomycetota bacterium
GAGCAGCCCCAACGGGATTCGAACCCGTGTCTCCACCTTGAGAGGGTGGTGTCCTCGGCCTCTAGACGATGGGGCCCGGACCGCCTTGCGCTTTGCCGGCGGCAGCTCGGGGGGGAGGACTCGAACCCCCAATGACAGGGCCAGAACCTGTTGTGTTGCCGATTACACCACCCCCGAACGGGTGCCGAGCAGGTTACCCGCTCCTGACCTCGGCCCGCACACGGGTCACGGTGCGGTCGATCCCCGAGATCCTCCGGAACCCCACCACCCGGCCGACGGCCACGGCCACCGTCTCGCGGCCCAGGTACGGCAGCTTCTCGACCCCGTCGATGGGTGAGGCCCGGGAGGGGGAGGTGTGGGCCAGCAGGCCCAGCTCCTCGGCCATGGCCGAGATGCGGGCGCTGTGGAACCCGTCGGAGACGAGCAGCACGTTGGTCAGGCCCCGCTTCTTCAGCTCGTTGGCGGCCGACGCCAGCGACTGCCACGAGTTGGTGCCGCTCACCACCCGCAGGATGGACTTGTCGGCGATCCCCTGGCGCGACAGGTAGCGCGCCGAGGCGGTGGCCTCGGTGAACCGGTCCCCGGGTCGACGGCCACCCGTGACCACGACCCGGTCGGCGAACCCCCGCTGGAACAGGTCGGCGGCGTGGTCGAGGCGGGCCTGCAGGACAGGAGAAGGCTCGCCGTTGTACTGGGCGGCCCCGAAGACCACCACCGCTTCCGCCCGCCGGGCCTCGTCCCGCCGGGACGCTCTCCACACCTGCACGAAGGTCACGGCCAGATAGGCCAGGAGGCCGGTGAGGATCACGGCCGTCGAGCGGAAGGCCCAGCGGAACACGCTCCTACCCCTCGAGGCGGGCCAGCGCGGCGCGCAGACGCTCCAGCGCTCGTTCCCGTCCGAGGACCTCGAGGGACTCGAAGAGGGGCGGGCCGACGTCGCGCCCGGTGACGGCCACCCGGATGGGGAACTGGGCCTTGGCCAGGCTGAGCTGGAGGCCCTCGGCGATGGCGGCCGTCACGTCGTGGAGGACGGCCGCCGCCCACTGGCACGAGGCGTACCTGTCCACGGCGGCACCCAGGATGTCCTTGGCCGCCGGTCCCCGCACGACCCGCTTCTCCCACGCCCGCTCGTCGATCTCGGGCTCGGCGAGGAACAAGAAGTCGACCATGGCCGGCACCTCGGCCAGGGTCTTCACCCGTTCCTGGACCAGGGGTGCCAGCACCTCGAAGGCGGCGAAGTCGAAGTCGCCCGGTGCCCAGGGGCCTCGCTCGAGGAACCGGCCGGCGGCCCCGATGAACTCGTCGGTGGACAGGCTCCGGATGTACTCCCCGTTGAAGTGGAGCAGCTTGCGCTCGTCGAAGAAGGCGGGTGAGGAGTTCACCTCCTCCAGGCGGAAGCGAGCCACCATCTCCTCCACCGGCAGGATCTCGCGGTCCTCGCCCGGGCCCCACCCGAGCAGCACGAGGTAGTTGCGCATGGCCTCGGCCAGGATGCCCTGCTCCCGGTAGTCCTCCAGCGCCACCTTGTCCCGCCGCTTGGACAGCTTCTGGCGCCTCTCGTTGACGAGGACCGGCACATGGGCGAACACCGGCCGCTCTTGCCCGCCCAGGGCCTCCCACAACAGCAGGGCCTTGGGCGTGTTGGGCAGGTGCTCCTCGCCCCGGATCACGTGGGTGATGGCCATGTCCATGTCGTCGACCACGTTGGCCAGCACGAACATCGGCGCGCCCGTGGCTCGCACGATCACGAAGTCCTCGATGGTGGCGTGCTCGAAGACGGGGCTGCCCCGGATCACGTCGACCACGGTGGTGGCCCCCTCGTCGGGCGTGCGGAACCGCAGCGCTCGCCCCTCCCCCGGCCCGAGCCCTCGGTCCCGGCAGAAGCCGTCGTAGCCCGGGGTCGGGTTCGCCCTCGTGCGTTCCTCGACCACCGCCCGGGTGCAGTCGCAGTAGTAGGCCCTGCCCTCGGCGTGGAGCCGATGCGAGGCCTCGGCGTAGAGGTGGTGACGCTCGGACTGGCGGTACGGCCCCTCGTCCCAGTCCACCCCGATCCAGCGCAGGGCGTCGAGGATCCCCTGCACCCACTCCTCGCGGTCTCGCTCGGCGTCGGTGTCCTCGATGCGCAGGACGAGCGAGCCACCGTGGTGACGGACGAACAGCCAGTTGAACAGGGCGGTGCGCGCCCCGCCGACGTGGAAGAAGCCGGTGGGTGAGGGGGCGAAGCGAGCACGGACCGTCCCGGACGAGGGCACGGCTTCCAGTGTGGCACCGAGCGGTGGAGCGGCTGGGCGATGCGAAGGACGGGTGGACCGGCGGCGCCCCCGGGCGCGCCGTGCGCTAGTCCCAGCTCCGCAGGTGCTCGAGGAGCAGCGCGTTGAGCCGGTCCGGCGCCTCCTCGGGGATCCAGTGGCTCACGCCCTCGAGCACCTCGAAGCGGTACGGCCCCTTCACGTGCCCGGCCGTGGCCTCGGCGGCGTGCCGGCCGAGGGCGACGTCCTTGTCGCTCCACACGTACAGCGTCGGGGTGGTCACTGGCCCCATCTCCCGCAGGTCCTCCAGCGATGCCGCCCGGTACCAGTTGACGGCGGCGGTGAGGGCACCGGGCTCTCGCAGCAGCGTCACGTACTCCTCGGCGGCCGACTCCGGCAGCCCGCTGGCGGTGAGCAGGGCGCGCAGGCCCCGCCCGTCGCCGGCCAGCAGGGTGCGCTCCGGTGCGTTCTCCTGACGGAGGAAGGCGATGTAGGAGGAGCGCAGGGCCTGGTCGGCGCTGCCGCCCAGGAGGGCGGCCAGGAAGGCGGCGGGGTGGGGGACGGAGACGGCGGTGAGCGTGCGCAGTCTCTCCGGGTAGCGCCCGGCCACGTGCCAGGCCACCGCCGCGCCCCAGTCGTGGCCGACCAGGTCCACCCGGTGGCCGCCCAGCTCGTCGACCACGGCCAGCACGTCGGACACGAGGTGGTGCATCCGGTAGGCCTCCACGCCCTCCGGGCGGGCCCCCGTGGAATAGCCCCGCTGGTCGACGGCCACGGCCCGGTATCCCGCTTCGGCCAGGGCGGGGAGCTGGTGGCGCCACTGCCGGCTGTTCTGCGGGAAGCCGTGGAGCAGGACCACCAGGCGCCCGTCGAGCGGCCCCGCCGCCTGCCCCGTGAAGGTGTACGAGCCGGCCGGGATCTCGATCGTCTCCATGGCGGCCGACGCTATCCACGCAGCGCCCTAGGAGGACAGGAGCGACCTCCACTCCGACAGGTGCTCCCGGACGCCGGCAGGGGTGAGGCGCAGCGTCGACTCGGCCACCCGCTCGGCGATCTCCCGCTGGCGGTCGTAGTCGTGCGCCACGCCCTGGAACAGAGGCATCCGGTACTCGACCAGGTCGGCGGGGGCGCCCCCCAGGAAGCCCCAGAGGGTGAAGGCGAGCTCGAGGTCGTGGATCACCGGCGCCCGGCCGAAGAGGGCGGCCCGGCGTAGGGCGACGCCGACGCAACCGGCGATGGCGTCCTCGCCGTGCTCGCCTTCGCCGAGCTCGAGGCGGTCCTCGAACCGGTGGGCCAGCGTGAGCGCGTACCCCTGGTCGGGGCCGGGCGTGCCGAAGCGGCGGCCGGTGGGCGCTCCGGGATCGCGCAGCTCGGCCGGGCGGTCCTGCAGCCACTGATCGGGTACGGGCAGGCGTTCGGCCGGGCGAACCCGGTCGGCCGGCGAGAGGGGGACGTACTCGGGCTGGGCCACTCAGGCCTCCTCGTCGAGGTCGGCGTGCAAGAGGCCGTACACCACGCTGTCGGAGAGGGCGTGCCACGACGCCTCGATGATGTTCTCCGACACGCCGATGGTGGACCAAACCCGCTCACCGTCGGTGGAGTCGATCAGCACCCGGGTGACGGCACCCGTTCCCTTGGCCGTGTCCAGCACCCGCACCTTGTAGTCAGTGAGGTGCACCTGGTCCAGCGCCGGGTACCTCGATCCCACGGCTTGGCGCAGGGCCGAGTCGAGGGCGTTGACCGGGCCGTTCCCCTCGGCGGTGGCCACGATGCGGGCGTCGCCCAGGTGCACCTTGATGGTGGCCTCGGTGACGAAGCGCCCGTCCTCGCGGTGCTCGGTGATGACCCGGAACGACTCCAGCAGGAAGAAGCCCTGTTCCCAGCCCCCCGCCCCCCGCATGAGCAGCTCCAGGGAGCCGTCGGCCACCTCGAAGTGGTAGCCGCGGTGCTCGAGCTCCTTGAGCCGCTCGAGGATGTCGCCCAGCGCGGCCGACTCGAGGTCGAGCCCGAGCTCGGCCGCCTTGAGCTGCAGCGTTGAGCGCCCGGCGAGCTCGCTCACCACGAAGCGGGTGCCGTTGCCGACGGAATCGGGCGGGACGTGCTCGTAGAGGTCCCGTCCCCGCACGAGGGCCGAGGTGTGGACGCCGGCCTTGTGGGCGAAGGAGGACTGGCCCACGTAGGGCTGCTGCGGGTTGGGCGCGATGTTGACCAGCTCGGCGATGTGGTGGGCCACCGGCGTGAGGCGTTCCAGGCGCTCCGGCTCGATGGTGCGCACCCCCATCTTGAGGGTGAGGTCCGGGATGGCGGCGCACAGGTCGGCGTTGCCGGTTCGCTCGCCGTAGCCGTTGATGCAGCCCTGCACCTGGGTGGCGCCCACCCGGACCCCCGTGAGGGTGTTGGCCACCCCACAGCCGCCGTCGTTGTGGAAGTGGACGCCGAGCTGGGCGGACACCTGCGGGCGCACCTCGCTCAGGATCTCCTCCACCTCGTGGGGGAGCGTGCCGCCGTTGGTGTCGC
>JALYHF010000205.1 GCA_030776745.1 Actinomycetota bacterium
ACGTACACGTGGCTCGGGTCTCGGGCGGGGATCGCCACCCGCGGCAGCCACGAGAAGACACGTCGGCTCCTCGACACGTTGACCGGCGTCTCGAGCGGCGCCTCTCCGGCCCGGTCGTAGACCTGGAAGAAGATGTCCTTGCGCTCCTGGTCCGCCCACGCCACCGCGATACGCCCACCGTCGTCGATGGCAACCGTTGGGTCATCGACGTAGTGGAACTCGGAGTCGTTCATGCGCCCGGGCCCCTGGTGGGCACGTCCCGTGGCGACCTCGATCGGCTCGGTCCAGGCCAGCTGTGCCGCACCCACCCGAGTCTCGGGTGGGTGACGCTTCATCCCGTCCGGCGCCCGCTGCCCGGTGGAGCAGCCGGCAACCAGCCCGATCGCCGAGAGCCCGACAAGCCCGAGACCCCACGAACGCCGCATCGTGCCCCAATGTTGTCGCGCCATCGCATACCGGGTGCCGGCCAACCCGACACCATGACCAGTTGCACCGTGCTGACCACTCGCGAGCGACCAGCGACGATTTCTCCGTCCCAGAAGACGCGTCGCCGAACTCTGCCCGAACTCGCCCACAGCGCCGGCTCGGAGGAGACCTATCGCCTCGTGCCAGCGACCGTGCCGGGCACGCCTAACCGGCGATCTCTGGTGTCGAGAGGGACCCGTAACGCGCGTCGGAGTCGCTCTTGTGCCGATCCTCAAGGTGCAGTCACCGGCAACCGGAACACGCCATCCGGATCGTGGAAACGCCCGGTCCTCTGGCGGCGCGGGGCCCAGACCAGCTCTGAGGAGGGCTGCACCGCCTCTGACCAGCATTTTCTCGCCGATGGGGTCGTGTCGGAGGGGGGACTTGAACCCCCACGCCCTTGACGGGCACCAGGCCCTCAACCTGGCGCGTCTGCCTATTCCGCCACTCCGACGTGTGTGCCAGCGAGGCGCCGGCCCCGTGTCATCGTACCCGGAAGCGCGGACCGATCGACCCAGCCGACGCCGCCCCCCGCTCGAACGAGCGCTCAGACCACCTCGGCCACCTCGGCGAAGTGGCAGGCCGAAGGATGGCCCTGCCCGCGGTCGACCAGGGCCGGCTCCTCCTCGGCGCAGATGTCCTGAGCCTTCCAGCAGCGCGTCCGGAACCGGCAGCCCGACGGCGGTTCGACCGGGCTCGGCACGTCCCCCTCCAGGACGATGCGCCTCCGCTGCCGCTCTCGCCTCGGGTCGGGCAGCGGCACGGCCGAGAGGAGGGCCTGGGTGTAGGGGTGCGACGGCCGGCGGTAGACGTCGTCGCGGGTCCCGGTCTCCACGATCTTGCCCAGGTACATCACGGCCACCCGATCCGAGATGTGGCGGACCACCGACAGGTCGTGGGCGATGAAGAGATAGGCCAAGCCGAGCTGGTCCTGCAGGTCGGCCAGGAGGTTGACCACCCCCGCCTGGATGGACACGTCGAGGGCCGAGACCGGCTCGTCGAGGACGAGGAGGTCGGGGTCGAGGGCGAGGGCCCGGGCGATGCCCACGCGCTGGCGCTGCCCTCCGGAGAACTCGTGGGGATAGCGGTCGGCGTGCTCGGGGTTGAGCCCGACCAGCTCCAGCAGCTCCCGCACGCGCTGGCGGCCGGTGCCCCGGTACGTGCCGTGCACCTTCATGGGCTCGGCCACGATGGCCTGCACCGTCATCCGGGGGTTGAGGGAGGCGTAGGGGTCCTGGAAGACGATCTGCATCTGGCGCCGCAGCCGACGCATCTCCTTGGCGCTCGTCTCGAGGACCTCCTGGCCCCGGAACCGAACCGATCCCGAGGTGGCGGGAATCAGGCGCAGCACGACCCGCGCCGTCGTGGACTTGCCGCATCCCGACTCTCCCACCAGTCCGAGCGTCTCCCCCCGCGCCAATGAGAAGCTCACGCCGCATACGGCGTGCACCTCGCCCGTTTGGCGCCGGAGGAAGCCACCACGGACCGGGAAGTGCTTGACCAGGTCCGTGACCTCGAAGAGCGCCTCTCGCTCTCGGGGCAGCTCCACGGCGGGCACCGCGGCGGAGGCCGGCGTCACGCCTGCACCGCCTCCTCCCCCTCGGGCATGGACGCGGGGGTCACCTCGGCCAGGTTGTCCCGGAAGTGGCAGGCCGAGAGATGGTGGTGGGCCCCGGCAGCGAGGAGGGCTGGCTGCTCGGTGCTGCAGGGCTCGGGCAGGTGGGCGAACAGGCACCGGGGGTGGAAGGCGCACCCGGACGGCACCCGGATCAGCGAAGGCGGCTGGCCCTTGATGGAGTGCAGTCGCTGGCGGCCACCACCCTCGTCGAGGCGGGGAAGCGAGGCCAGGAGGCCCAGCGTGTAGGGGTGGCGGGACTCGTAGAAGATGTCGTCGACCTGGCCGATCTCGACCTGCTTGCCGGCGTACATCACCATCACCCGGTCGACCAGGCCGGCCACGACGCCGAGATCGTGGGTGATGAGCAAGATGCACGACTCCGTACGGTCCTGGATGCGCTCCAACACGTCGAGCACCTGGGCCTGGATGGTGACGTCGAGCGCCGTCGTGGGCTCGTCGGCGATCAGGACGTCCGGGTCGTTGGCGATGGCCATGGCGATCATGGCCCGCTGGCGCATCCCTCCCGAGAACTCGTGCGGGTACTGGTCGGCTCGCTTGTGGGCGTTGGGGATCCCCACCAGGTCGAGCAGCCCCACGGCCCGCTCCCGCAGCTCCCGCCGGCCCATCTTGTGGTGGACCGAGATGGCCTCCTCCACCTGGCTGCCCACCCGGAACACCGGGTTCAGGGCGGCCAAGGCGTCCTGGAACACCATGGCCAGCTTCGAGCCTCGCAGCTTGCGCCGTTCGCTCTCGTCCATGTCGAGCAGGCTCTGGTCCCGGTAGCGAACCTCCCCGCTGACCACTGCCGTCTCGGGCAGGAGACCGAGCACGGCCAGGGCGGTCACGCTCTTCCCCGAGCCCGACTCCCCCACCACCCCCAGCGTCTGGCCCTGGAACGCCTCGAACGAGACGCCGTCGACCGCCTTCACCACGCCGTTGTCGGTGGGGAACGAGACCTCGAGGTCTCGCACGGACAGGACGGCACCCGTGCCCGACCGGCTCGGCGGCAGGGGCTCCAGCTCGACGATGTCTTCCTCGGGCATGAGTGCTGCCCGATGGTAGTTGGGCGCCGCCCCCACATTGCCCTGCCTTTAGCCCGGCGGGGGAGTCAGCGGGGCGCCTGCGGGTCGAAGGCGTCCCGCAGCCCGTCCCCCACGAAGTTTACGGCGAGCACCGTGACCAGGATGGCCAGGCCCGGGGAGTAGATGAGGTAGGACTGCGGCGTTCCCACCGTCCCCTTGGACTGGGCCAGCATGCTGCCCCACGACACGGTGGGCGGCTGGACCCCGAAGCCGAGGAAGGACAGGACCGACTCGGTCAGGATGGCGAGGCCGATGACCAGGGTGGTGTTCACCACGATCGCCCCGACGCAGTTGGGCAGGATGTGCCGGGCGATGATGCGGAGGCCGGAGGCTCCCGACGCCCGTGCCGCCTCCACGAACTCCCTCTCCTTCAGCGAGAGGAACAGGCCGCGCACCACGCGGGCGACGGTCTGCCAGAAGAGGACGGACAGGACAACGATGACGAGCGCCGTAGAACCGGCCCGGCCGCCGAACGCTCCCCTTCCGGCCAACCCCTTCTGGGCGATCATCAGCACCGCCAGCCCGGGGACGATCAGGAACAGGTCGGTGAGCCGCATGAGCAGCTGGTCCAGCCACTTCCCGAAGTAGCCGGCACTCGCCCCCACGACGGTGCCCACCACGGTGGAGACCACGGCCACGGCCAGGCCGACGGTAAGAGAGATCCTCCCGGCGAACAGGACGCGGGTGAGCTGATCGCGCCCCAGCTCGTCGGTGCCGAACCAGTGCTGGCCGGAGGGGCCGTGACGGGCGCCGGCCAGGGTCTCGGCGTCGAGCGGAGGGTTGAGCTCGTACGGCGCCAGGTGGGGAGCGAAGATGGCCGACAGGGACAACAGGGCGAGGACGACGGCGCCGGCCACCGCCAGCTTGTGCCGCCAGAAGCGCCGCCGGAGCACCTGCCACTGGGTGCGGTGGAACCCATGTGTCGGCCCCCCGGCCATGGCGCTCTCGTTCGCCATGCGGGAGAGGGCGCCGCTGGCGACCGTCGCCGCCGTGGCGGAGCCGGCCGCTCGGCGTTCCCGCCTGGACACGTCCCCGTCTTCCCGATCAGGTGCGGATGCGAGGGTCGAGGAGGCCGTAGGCCAGGTCGGCCAGCAGGTTGAAGGCGACGATGAAGGCGGCCGTCACCATGAGCCACGGGAGCAGGATGTTGGTGTCGCCGCTCAGCAGCGAGTTGACCAAGAGCTGGCCCATCCCAGGCCAGGCGAAGATGGTCTCGGTGACGATCAGGCCGCCGAACAGGGCGCCGACGTCGACGGCCATCACCGTGGTGAGAGGGATGAGGGCGTTGCGCAAGGCGTGCCTGGTGACCACCTTCCGGGGTGGGAGCCCCTTGCTGCGCGCCGTGCGGATGTAGCCGGCCGACATGGCGTCCAGCATGGCCGAGCGCTGATAGCGGCTCCATCCGGCGACGAGCTGCACGGAAAGGGTGAGCACCGGCAGCACGAGGTGACGGGCGTAGTCGCCGACACCCGCCCCCGTGGCGCTGCGCATGCCCACCGAGAAGAAGATCGGCTCGTCCAAGCCGAAGACCTGCTTGGGTTGGAAGACCAGGAGCTCGATGGCCATCAGGGCGAACCAGAAGGCCGGCATCGAAAGCCCAAGGAAGGACAGCCCCGTGAAGGCGTGGTCGAGGGCGGAGTAGCGGCGGACGGCCGACACGACGCCGATGAGGATGGCCACCACGGCGGAGAAGACCACGCCCCAGGCGATGAGCTGGACAGTGTTCCAGAGGCTGGTCCGGATCTCGGTGCTCACCGCCCGGCGGGAGGCGAAGCTCTCTCCCCACTCGAAGCGCACGAAGTCCTTGGCCCACTTGGCGTACTGGACGGGGAGCGGCTCGTCGAGGCCGAGCCGGGCCCGCTCCCGCGGCAGCAGGCTGGCGTCCCTGCTGGCGGCCAGACGAGCCAGCGGGTCGGTGGTGGCCCGGACGAAGGCGAAGACCAGCACGGAGGCCAGGACGAGCACCGGGATCGAGTAGGCGGTCCGGCGCAGCACGTAGGCCAGCATCGGACCGGCTCAGCAGCTCCCGCCTCGACAGGACCACAGGTGCACGTTCCAGAAGGGCCCGTAGACGAAGTTGTGGCCGACGGGCCCAGAGACCTTGGTCGAGTTGTACACCACGATGTCGGGGAACGGGTCGATCGGGAGGCCGGGGAGCTCGTCGGCCAGGGCGGCGTGGCCCTGGTCCACCAGAGCTTTGCGCTTGGATCTGTCGAGCTCCCGATCCACCCTCTGCCACAGCTCGTCGACGACCGGGCTGGCCAGCCGCGTGTAGTTCTGCCCGGAACCGGCGTTGGCCGGCGAGGGGATGTTCTTGGAGCAGAAGACGGGGCAGAGCCCGGGGTCGGTGGACGGCGGCTGCTGGGCGTAGAGGGCGACCTGGAACGCGCCCTGGGGAAGCCAGTCGCCGATCAGGGTGGCGGCCGGGGGGTTGTTGGCCCTCACCTCGAACCCGGCGTCCTTCCACTGGCTCTGGACGATCTGCTGGGTGAGCTCACGGCGGTGGTTGCCGGCCGTGGTGGCCAGCTCCAACGCCGCCCGCTGGCCGCCCTTGGCCCAGATGCCGTCGGCCCCCTTGGCCCAGCCGTCTCCGTGCATGAGCTGGTCGACCCGGGCCAGATCGCGCCGGTACCTCGTGAAGGGCCGCGAGTACCACTCCTCGTTGGCCGGCGTCATGAAGGCCTCGATGGGCTCGATCCCGGGCTGGACCGGCCCGAACAGCTGACTGACGATGACGCGCCGGTCGGTGGCGTAGGCCAGAGCCAGACGCACCGCCTTGCTGTCGAGCGGCGGCTTGGCGGCGTTGAACCACAGCGCCTCGTACTGGAGGCCCGTCGCCACGTCGAACCTGGTGTCGGGCAGTCCCTTGAGCTGCGCCACCTCGGGTTGCGCCTGCGGGTAGATGGCGGCCACCTGGCCCGTCTTGTAGGCCTGCTGATAGGCGGCCGTGTCGGTGATGTACCGGAAGACGACGGCATCGAGCCTCGGCCTCGTGCCCCAGTAGCGGGGGTTGGGCACCAGCTTGACCTCCTGGCCCTTGGTCCAGTGGGCGATGATCCAGGGACCGCCCGAGAACGTGTAACCATCCTTCATCTCGGCGTTGCGGTCCTTGCCCTCCAGCAGGTGCTTGGGGTAGATGCCGTAGAACCCTCCGAAGAGGTCCTCCCAGGCCGCGTACGGCTGCTTGTAGGTGACCACGACGCTCTTGGGCCGGGAGTCGTCGACGGTAGCGATGTCCTCGTACCCCGTCCTGTCGAAGATGTCGGTGCCGGTCATGATCTGCTGCCAGGTGTACTTGAAGTCGGACGAGGTGATGGGTGTGCCGTCGGACCACACCGCCTGCTCGCTGATCTGGTACGTCACCTTCATGGGCGGACCTTGCTCCAGCCTGGGCTCGCCGGTGAGAAGGGGGCTCGCCCGTCGCCGGGCGTCCTCGGTGACGTCGTAGGACCGGGGCATGGTGAACGCCTGGATCGTCCAGACGCCCCAGGAGGCGCCGGCGCAGCTGGAGACCCAGTCGGCGCAGCGGGGCTCCTGCTCGGCGCCGATCACCAGCGTGCCGCCCTTGTCGGGCTCAGCGCCCCCGGCGCCGGTGCTCTCGGAGCGCCCGTCCTCACCGCAGGCGGTGGCGACCAGGCAGAGGGTGAGCAGCAAGCTCACGAGGACGACCGGGCGCCCGGGAGACATCAGGGGCCCTTCGCTGCCTCGGACGGACCCGTTCCGCCGGCTTCCCTACTGCAGCCGCAGGGCAAGGATGAGGGTGGTGAAGGCGAAGATGATGGCCGTCCCCACGGTGATGCGGTCCAGGTTGCGCTCCACCACCGTGGATCCCGCCGCTGCGGTACCCATGCCCCCACCGAACATGTCGGAAAGGCCACCGCCCCGTCCGCTGTGGAGGAGGATGAGCAGGATCAGCACCAGCGACACGATGACGTGGACGACGACGACGACCGCTGTCAGCACGGCGGATCAGGCTAGCAGCAGGCCGCCGGTCAATCGGCGGTGTGGTACCGAATGATCTGGGCGAAGTCGTCCGGATCGATGCTGGCTCCACCGACCAGGGCGCCGTCGATGTCGGGCTGGGCCATGAGCTCGGCGGTGTTCGACGCCTTCACCGACCCGCCGTATTGGATGCGGAGGGAGTCGGCCGCCTCGTCCCCGAAGGCCTCGCTCACCTCGCCGCGGATCACGGCGCACATGGCCTGGGCGTCCTCGGCCGTGGCCGTCTTGCCCGTGCCGATGGCCCAGATGGGCTCGTAGGCCACCACCATCCGGCCCACCTGCGCCGGCTCGAGGCCCTTGAGGCCGGCCTGCACCTGCCCCTTCACGCGCTCCTCGGCGCTTCCGGCCTCCCGCTCGTCGTCCGTCTCGCCCACGCACATGATGGGCGTCATGCCGGCCGCGAACACGGCCCGGGCCTTGCGGTTGACCATCTCGTCCGTCTCGCCGAAGTGCTCCCGGCGCTCGGAGTGGCCGACCACCACGAAGGCCACGTTCAGCTTGGCCAGCATGGTGGGGCTCACCTCCCCGGTGAAGGCCCCCTTCTCCTCCCAGTGGCAGTTCTGGGCGCCGAGCACGAGGCGCAGCCCGTCGGACTCGATGACGGTCTGGATGGAGCGGAGGGCGGTGAACGCCGGGTGCACGGAGATGTCCACGGCTTCGTAGTCGTCGTCCCGCAGCCGGTACGACAGCTTCTGGACCACCTGGATGGCTTCCAGGTGGTTGTGGTGCATCTTCCAGTTGCCGCTCATCAGCGGCTTGCGGGCCGGCGACTCCTCAGCCATGGGACGACTGCCGCAGTGCCTCCAGACCGGGGAGGTCGCCCTGCTCCAGGAACTCCAGCGAGGCACCGCCACCGGTGGAGAGGTGGTCGACCCGGTCGTCGAGGCCGAACTTGGCCAGGGCGCTGGCGCTGTCGCCCCCGCCCACGACGGTGAAGCCGCCGGCGTCGGCCACGGCCTGGGCCACGGCCTTGGTGCCCTCGACGAAGCGCTCGTCCTCGAACACGCCCATGGGGCCGTTCCAGAACACCGTGCCGGCTCCGGCGATCTCCTCGGCGAACTCGGCCTGGGTGTCGGGCCCGATGTCGAGGCCCTTCCAGCCCTCGGGCACGTCCTGGCCCACCTGGCGGACCTCTCCGCCCGCGTCGGGGTCGCCGATCTCGCCCTCGGCGCTGAGGGCCACGATGTCCTTCGGGACCAGGATGCGCTTGCCGCTGTCGAGCAGGTCCCGACAGACGTCCACCTGGTCCTCCTCGGTCATGGAGTCGCCCACGTCGTGACCCATGGCCTTGAGGAAGGTGAAGCACATGGCGCCCCCGATGACGAGGGAGTCGACGTTGTCGAGGAGGGCCTTGATCACGCCCAGCTTGTCGCTCACCTTGGAGCCACCCAGCACGGCCACCAGCGGGCGGTCGGGATCCTCCAGCAGACCCCCCAGCACCTCCACCTCCCGGGTGAGGAGGCGGCCGGCGGCGCTGGGCAGCTTGGCCGGCGGCCCCACGATGGAGGCGTGGGCCCGGTGGGTGGCGCCGAAGGCGTCGTTCACGTAGAGGTCCTTGCCCTCCACCAGCCGCTCCACGAAGTCCGGGTCGTTGGCCTCCTCGCCCGGGTCGAACCGGAGGTTCTCCATCAGCTCCACGTCGGGAGCCACCTCGGCCAGGCGCTCCCGCACCGGGTCCATGGAGTACTTCTCGTCGGGCTCGCCCTTGGGCCGGCCCAGGTGGCTGCAGGCGGTGACGTGGGCGCCGTGCTCGTGGAGCCACTCGATGGTGGGCAGGGCGGCGCGGATGCGCATGTCGTCGTCGATCTTCCCGTCGGAGACGGGGACGTTGAAGTCGGCGCGGAGCAGGACCCGCTTCCCCGAAGGATCCGGCAGGTCCTCCAGCTGCGGCAGCTCCATCAGCTCTGGTTGGCGCTGCCCATGATGCGGGCCAGGTCGACGAGGCGGTTGGAGTAGCCCCACTCGTTGTCGTACCAGCCCAGCACCTTGACCAGGTTCCCGTTGGCGAAGGTGAGGTCCGAGTCGAAGGTGCAGCTGGCGGCCGAGCCCACGACGTCGGAGGAGACCAGCGGCTCCTCGCTGTAGTCGAGCACCTTGGACAGCGGCCCGTCGGCGGCGGCGTTGCGGTAGGCCTCGTTGACCTCGTCCACGGTGACGTCCTTGCCCACCACGGCAGTGAAGTCGGTGATGGACCCGCAGTGGACCGGGACCCGCAGGGCGGTGCCGTCGAGCTTGCCCTGCATGGCCTCGAGGACCAGGCCGGTGGCCCGGGCCGCCCCCGTGGAGGAGGGCACGATGTTGATGGCCGCCCCCCGTGCCCGGCGCAGGTCCTTGTGGGCCAGGTC
>JALYHF010000206.1 GCA_030776745.1 Actinomycetota bacterium
GTGCCGGCGAGCTCGAGGACCTCTGCGCCGAGGCCCGCCGAGGTGGCAGCGAGGTCTGGGTCGCCAACATGAACGCCCCGGGGCAGGTGGTCGTGTCCGGGACGTCGGTCGGCGTGGCGGCTGTCGCCGCCCTGGCCTCCCCGCTCGGCTTCAAGCTCGTCCCGCTCCCGGTCGGGGGCGGCTTCCACAGCCCCCTCATGGAGGACGCCCTGCCCGCTTTGCGCCAGGCGTTGTCGGCGGTGACCTTCGCCGACCACCACGTCCCGGTGGTGGCCAACGTCGACGGCCTACCTCATCGAGACGGGCGCCGGTGGCCCGAGCTGGCGGCGCGGCAGCTGACCAGCCCTGTGTTGTGGGAGCGCTCCGTCCGCTGGCTCGCCGGGCGTGTGCCCGGCCCGCTCGTGGAGCTCGGCCCCGGTCGCACCCTGGCGGGCATGGTGCGCCGCATCAGCCCGACGACGGAGGTCACCTCGGTGAGCTCACCGGCGGACGCCGCCTCACTGGCGGGCAGCCTGACCGGGCGGGCAGGCGGGAAGGTCCCGAGAGGAAGGGAGACACAGCGATGCCCGACGGTGTGAACGACGTCCTGGACAAGGAGGAGCTGCGGGCGACGGTGGCCGACATCCTCGACCTGGACGTGGGGGAGGTGGCCGACGACGCGCTGTTCGTGGAGGACCTCGACGTCGACTCGCTCATCGCCCTCGAGGTGATGGTCGTGCTCGAGCGGAAGTACGGGGTGAAGCTGGCCGAGTCGGAGCTCAAGAACGTCACGTCCCTCGACGGGGCCTACGAGCTGCTGGCCGAGAAGCTGCAGGCCGGGCCATGAGCGCGACCACCAGCGGGCCCTCCTTGGGCTTCGCCGTCGACGTCGAGCGCCTCGACGACGACGGCATCGTCACCTCCACCGTCATCGATCCCGACCTGGGCCTCCTGGCCGGGCACTACCCGGGGTTCCCGATCTTCCCCGGCGTGTGCCTCCTCGAGTGCGCCCACCAAAGCGTTCTGGCCGCCGCCCACCACTGGAGCCGGGAGGTGGACATCGACGCCGTGGAGACCACTCGGTTCCTCGGGCCGGTCCTCCCCGGCGACCGGGTCACCACCGACGTGCGGTTCCAGCTCTCCCCGAGCGCCTGGCGTTGCTCGGGGGTGCTCCGGACGGATCAGGGGAAGGTGGCCGAGGTCCGGCTCGCCTATCGGGTGCGGGGTGCGCCGTGATGGAGCTGGACGGCATCTCTGCCATCCTCCCGCACCGGTATCCCATGCTCCTCGTCGACCGGGTGACCGACGTCGTGCCCGGCGCGTCCCTGACGGCCGTCAAGGCGGTCACGGCCAACGAACCGTGGTACGCCGGGGCGGACGCCCGTCCTGGGACGGACGGCCACCGCTACCCCCCCGTGCTGGTCGTCGAGTCGTGGTGCCAGGCTGCCGGGCTGCTGGCGGCGTGGGGGCAGCCCGAGCTCAGGAGCAGCCATGTCATGCTCTTCGGCGGCATAACGGGGATCGCCTTCCAGGGCCGGGTCGTCCCGGGCGACGTGCTGGAGCACCGAGTGCGGATGGTCCGGGCCGTCAGCGACGCCGCCATCTTCGAAGGGGACACCATGGTGGGGTCGTCGCCGGTGCTCGAGGTGCAGCGGGTGATCATGGCCCTGCGGCCGGCCGACACCATCGCCGCCGCGTCCCCCCGCCCGGTGGCGACCGCCAGGGTTCCCGGAGCTGGCGATGGACGCCGCTGAGCGGCCCGTCGCGCTCGTCACCGGTGGGTCCCGGGGCATCGGGCGAGCGATCGTCGTCCGCCTGGCTGAGGACGGGTTCGACGTGAGCTTCTGCTACCAGTCCCGTCACGACGCCGCCGAGGTCGTGGCCAAGGAGGCCCGTTCCCTCGGGGCCAGGGTGGTGGCCCACCAGGTGGACGTGGCCGACAGGGCGGCCGTGCTGGCCCTGGTCGAGCGCACCGAGGACCACCTCGGGCCGCTGGCCGCCCTGGTCAACGCGGCCGGGATCGTGCGGGACAACCCGCTGTTGAGGATGGGCGACGACGACTGGGACGACGTCGTGAGGGTCAACCTTGGGGGAACCTACAACACGTGCCGCTCGTCGATCTTCTCGTTCATGAAGCGGAAGGTGGGCTGCGTGGTGAACATCTCGTCGGTGGCCGGGGTTTACGGCAATGCCACCCAGACCAACTACTCGGCGGCCAAGGCCGGCATCATCGGCTTCACCCGGGCCCTGGCCAAGGAGGTCGGCCGCTTCGGGGTCCGAGCCAACGTGGTGGCGCCCGGGTTCGTGGAGACGGAGATGACCGACGGCCTCTCGGAGAAGGTGAGACAGCAGGCGCTCGAGCGCATCCCTCTGGGCCGCATGGGACGGGCCGACGAGGTCGCCGATCTGGTGTCCTTCCTGGCCTCGCCCCGGGCGTCGTACATCACCGGCCAGGTGTTCCAGGTCGACGGCGGGATCGCGATTTGAGCGGTGGGGGGGACCGACGATGACACCTCGTCACCGGTCGCCGGAGCGACCTCGCTTCTACTTCTCGTTTCGCAGCCCGTACTCGTGGCTGGCCCACCACGATCTGCTCCTGCGGCACGCCGCCGTCGCGCGCGCGCTGGAGTGGATCCCGTTCTGGGAGCCGGACGAGGTGAGCGGGCGGATGCTGGCGGAAGCAGGAGGGTCGTTCGCCTACACGCCGATGTCTCGGGCCAAGCACCTCTACATCCTCCAGGACGTGCGACGGCTGGCCGCTCAGCGAGGGCTGAAGGTGCGTTGGCCGGTCGACCTGTCGCCGCGCTGGGAGGTGCCCCACCTCGCCTACATCGTGGCCGCCCGCCACGGCCAGGGCCGCGCCTTCGTTGGTCATCTCTACCGGGCGCGCTGGGAGCAGGGCCGCGACGTGTGCGACCCGCCGACCATCTCCGACATCGCCGAGGAGTGCGGCCTGGACGCCGACGAGCTGGCCGGCGCCTCGGAGGACCCGGAGGTTCGGGCCGAGGGCGTGCGGGCGCTGTTGGCCGTCCACCGCGACGGGGTGTTCGGGGTTCCCTTCTTCGTGCATCGCTTCGACAAGTACTGGGGCATGGAGCGGCTCGAGGCCTTCGTGCTCTCCCTGGCGGGGCGGGGAACCCCTCCCTCGGTCGACGGCTGCGGTCGCCAGGGAGACCATCACGAACCGGAAGGCGGTGCGAGGCTGGGCGGCGATGCCGGCCACGCCGGGGGGTGCGGGTGACACCTGCCCCACGGGAGGACACCGGCGGCCGGCTGGAGCTGCCCGAGGTGTGGAGGGCGACCGCCGACGAGGTCGAATCCCCCTTTCCCTGCGACGAGCACGTGCCCGATCCCGACGCATCCTGGTTCCGCGCCGTCACGGTCCAGGCCGACCCGGACACCGTCTTCCGCTGGCTCTGCCAACTCAAGGTGGCGCCCTACAGCTACGACCTGGTCGACAACCTCGGGCGGGCCAGTCCCCGTGCTCTCACCCCCGGCGCAGAGCGGTTGCAGCTGGGCCAGCGGGTCATGACGATCTTCGAGCTGGTCAGCTTCGATCATGGGGACCACCTCACCATCGCCATGCGGGACAGGTGGGCGCTGCGGGTCTTCGGTGAGCTGGCGTTGACCTACACGGTCCGAGGCGGCGCCCCCCCGGGCTTCTGTCGCCTGGTGGTGAAGGTGGTGGTGCGTGATCCTCCCGGCCGCTGGGGCGGCCTGCGAACTCGAGCCCTGGCCTGGGGCGACCTCGCCATGATGCGCCGGCAGCTGCTCACCTTGCGGGAGCTGGCCGAGGGCACGGCGACCAGGCGGACCAGCGAGGGCCCCTAGGCGGATGCCATCCGGGTGGCCATGAGCGACGCCAGGCGCATCCGCTCGGAATCGCGGAAGGGGGACCCTTGTCTCATGACGACCAGGACGCCCACTGCCCGGCCCTTGCGGATGAAGGTGGAGTCGATGTTGAAGGTCGTTCTGCTCGACCTCCCCGTCGGCACCGTGACCACGCTGCGGTAGGCAACGGACTGGTCGCCGAGCGCTTGGGCCGGGAGCGGTGTGGTCGACACCTTGACGGCGGCAGCGGCGGCACCCAACTCCGCCTCGAAGATCTTGGCCAAGGCACTGTCGAAGCACCCGGCGAACGCCGGAGCGGTGAGGTCAGTGAGGAGGGCGCTCGCGATCTCCTCCTTCTCGGCGAACGTGGCCGACGACGACACGGTCTCCGTCTCGCCCTTGCTGAAGTCGGGGGACTCCGCCTCCCTGGGGTCATCATCTCCGGCGGTGGCGAGCGGGTTGTTGTTCACGCACCGGGCGAAGGCCTCGTAGGCTGAATCGCCCGCCGCTTCTTCTTCTTCCGCGTCGGGCGGATCGGCCTTGAAACCCGGGACGTCGGCCGCCGTGAGGACGATGCGCTCCGCTCGAGCCTTGTCTTCGGCCGGCGGCGGGATGGTGGTGGTGGTGGTGGTCGGGGCGGTGGTGGTCGCGCGGTCCTTGTCGTCCGAGGAATCCCCACCGCCGCAGGCGACCAGGAGCATCGTCACCGCCACCCCGAGCGCGCACCACCAGCGCCGACCCGTCGCTCGGCGTGGCGGGCGAGCTGTCGCGAGGTTCGCCTTCTCGTTCACCGCTCACCCTCCGGGTCGTCGTCGTGCCTGGCGGTTGCCGCCACGACCGGGACATCCTGTGGCGGCGGCTGACGGTGGTCAAGGGCAGATGTGGGGCGCCGCCACCGCCGCCCGTCATGGTGTGGCGTACCCCGAGGGCAGGGTCAGGTAGGTGAGGCGGCCGCCCTCCGGACGCCGTCGGGTCAGAACACCCGCCTCTTGGCTGTCAGCTCGCTGGGGGTGTCACCCGTGTTGGTGGTCTCGCTCGGCTCGAACAGGAGCAGCGTCGTCTCCACCTCGGACCAAGGCTGGTGAAACCGACCCTGGGGAACGACGTAGGTGTCCCCGGCGTGAAGGACGACATCCCCCTCGTCCATCCTGATGGTCAGGGAGCCGGACAGGACGAGGAAGAACTCGTCGGTTTCGGGGTGCCTGTGACGGGTGAATTCGCCCTGCACCTTGACGACGCGCACGTCGTAGTCGTTCACCACGGCGATCGTTCGAGGAGACCAGTGCTCCCTGACCGACGACAACAGAGCGTCGATGTTGCAAGGCTTCGCCGAATCCACGGGCCCATGATGTCCACTTCGGGCGCAGGGCGCTGGCCCCTCACTTCGGCTCTGAGGCGACAGGAGGGTCAGACCACCCGCCGAGCAGGAAGCAGACTTGCCCCGCGAGGAACTCTCGATCTGGTTCGTAGCATCGCTGCTGCCGACCACGGCCTGGCGGTGGCCGTCACCCTCCGACCCGACGGAACTCCGCAGGCCAGCGTTGTCAACGCTGGCGTGCTCGACCATCCCCTGCGGAGCGAGACCGTGGGCGGGTTCGTCGCCCGAGGGCGCACGGCCAAGCTTCGAAACCTTCGAGAGCGACCTCGCACGGTGTTGGTCTTCCGGCGGGCTGGGACTGGGTGGCCGTCGAAGGTGATGCAGAGCTTGTTGGCCCAGAGGATCCTCTCACCCGCATGGACGCCAACGATGTGCGGCTGCTACTGCGGGCGATCTTCACCGCCGCCGGCGGCCGTCATGACGACTTCGACGAGTACGACCGTGTAATGGCGGCCGAGCGACGTACCGCCGTGCTGGTTCGCCCGACGCGGATCACCAGCAACCCCGAGCACGCCCGCCACGTCGAGCGCCGAGGCTAGAGAGTCACGCAAGCCGCGCTGGCGGATCCACGCAGTGATGGCGGGCCCTGCAGGGCGAGGCCGGCGAGGCCGTCCACGCTGAACCGTTCCCGCCCCCGGCGGCGCCACATCGTTGCGCTCTTCGTCAGCCCCGCCCGGATCAAGACGTCACGAAGTTCAGGGCTCCGCGAGCCAGCGTCAGCCACGTGTCCTCGTCGTCGTCAGCGACCGTCAGCCTCGACGTCCGGACAGCCGGCGAACTCCTCGACCAGCGCGGCGAAGCGCTCCTTCGTGTCCATGGGAGCATTCAACTATCGGAACCGAGTCGCGAAGGATGCCCACGCCCCCGGCGCGGCTGCGCCTAGCGGCTCGGCCGGTGGGTAGAACCCTTCTCAGGCAGAGGAGGAGAGACGTGGTGGCAGGTGGACCGATCCGCTCGCACTCGACCGACACGTCGACAAAGGCCTGGGCGGGTCCTCGCATGGAGACCAAGCTTGGCGACGCACCGGCGAAGGTCCTCAGACAGGCCTATGGGTGGGTCGATCCCGATGGGAACCCCGACAGCAAGGGGTCGTACAAGTTCATCCACCACGAAGTGGGACCGCGCCACGAGGTCGGAGCAGCCAACGTCAAAGCCTGCACCAGTGGCATCGGCATTCTCAACGGCGCCCGCGGCGGAGCCGACGTTCCCCCAGGGCACCGCCGGGGCATCTACAACCACCTGGCCCGACATCTGCGTGACGCAGGCGAGGAGCCCGCAGCTCTCAAGTGAGGTTCCTCTCGCGCTTCAATCGATCGGTACCGGCGTCCAGCTCTGTCGATGTCGTCGGTTCCCAGGGGCCGCCGCTGCCGGCCACCGAGGCGCGAGGCGCGAGTCATGGCGCGTCACGAGCCGACCGGGCACGATGTGGGGATGACGGCGTTCGTCACCGGCGTCCGGCACCTCAAGATCTGGGTGACAGATCTGGCCAGGAGCCGCGGCTGGTACGAGAAGGTCTTCGAGCTCGAGCACGTGCTGAGCTTCGAGGACAGCGACGGGGTTATCCGTGGGATGGCGTTCCGCGTGCCGGGCGCACCCTTCGAGCTCGCGCTGAGGGAGAACCCGGAACTGGCGACAGCCCTCACCGACGCCGACCCGTTCGCGCTGGCCACAACCCGCCAGTCCCTTCGCGCCTGGGTGGATCGGCTCGACGTGCTTGGAATCGCCCACAGCCCCATCGTCGAGGCGTCGCGCGGCTACGCCTTGGGCTTCCGCGATCCCGACGGCTTGCAGATCCGGCTGTACGCCGATGATGCGGAGGTCGCCGCGAAGGTCGGCGATGTCGTGAGGGATCGCGTCGGCGGCGATGAACGGAGGACGGCACGCGGTTGAGGAGAGGGAACCGGGCGCGGACGGTGGCGGCTGCGCCTACGCCGGCTCCGCCATTCGGATCGCCTGTCGTCCTGTCGCGCTTGGTTGACGCGTCACGGCGTCCTCGCTGCTCGCTGCCTGGCACCGGTTGATAGGAGACGTGGTCACTGCGGCGAGACTCCGTCAGTGGCGCGACCCCGACCGCGGCGTGATCGCCCGCGCTCGGGCGGGGAGAGCCCGAGGTCGTCGAGGAGGGCCTCGAGCAGGGTCTCGGCGGGAGGCCAGGGGAAGGGGAATCGCTGACCGATGCGGAGGTCGACGAGGCCGTGACCCGAGATCCACACCTGCGCCGCCAGGAACCAGCTGTTGCGGCCCTTGGACGCCGACGCGCCGGCGTCCAGGCAGCGCTGGATGGCATCAACCAGGAGGAAGAACGACGGGGCCCCGGGGTGCTGTCCTCGGCCTGGAGTGACCCCGGCCGGCGCGGCTGCGCTGAAGAGGACCCGGTAGTGGCCCGGGTGCTCTTCGGCGAAGCGCACGTACTCGAGGCAGATGCGCCGGAGGGACTCGAAGGGGTCGTCGACGCTGGCCTCCGCGAGCGCCTGGTAGAGCTCGGCCCAGCGCTCGTCGAGGACGGCGACGAGCAACGACTGCTTGTCCGCGAAGTGGCGGTAGATGGATGGCGGCGTGACCCCTACGGCGTCGGCCACGGCGCGCATCGAGAGCTGGTTGGCGTCACCCAGCTCGGCTAGAAGCCGGCTCGCCGCGCTGACCAGCTCGCCCCGAAGGCGATGGCCCTCGCCGCGACGAGCCCGGCGCCGCCGAGTCGGCGGGGGCTCGAGCAGGGGGCCCTGCCCAGGAGGTGGCTCCCCGCCCACGGAATCTCTTGCTTCATTGGCTAACACTCGTTACGTTAAGCGTAGTGAGTTCACGGCTGTTACTATACAGGAAGGAGACGTCGGTGGGCGCGAGATCCGGGGCGAGACGACTGGCGGACTTCGGCCGGGCGCTCCGAATGGGCAGGAGGGAGCTCGTCGCCACTGGCGGGCTGGCACCCGAGGAGCTCCGAGGCTTGCAACAGCAGCGGCTCGACGAGCTCGTGCAGTACGCGGTGGGACGCTCGCCCTTCTATCGTGAGCTGTACCGGGGGGTAGACACCGAGCGAGTGGACCTGAGCACCCTGCCGCCGGTCAGCAAGGCCCAGCTCATGGATCGCTTCGACCACTGGGTCACCGACCGACGCCTGAGACTGACCGACGTCGAGCGCCACATCGAGGGTTTGGCCGGCGACGAGCTCCACCTGGGCCAGTACCGGGTGGTGGCAACATCGGGCAGCACCGGACACCGAGGCGTCTTCGTCTACTCGCGCCCCGAGTGGGTGGTGAATCTGGCGAACTTCGATCGCGCCACCGAGCAGTTCCTCGGGGTCCACCCCCGCCTGCCTCCTCGTCTGCGGGCCGCGCTCGTGGGCGCCACCAACCCGCTGCACGTGTCCGCCCGGACGAGCATCACAGCGGCGGTCGGCGTGAACCGCGTCCTTCGCCTCGACGCCCGCCTGCCTCTCCTCGAACTGGCCACGGCCCTGCAGCGCTTCCAGCCGGAGTACCTGATTGGCTACCCGTCGGTGCTGGCCCTGCTGGCAGACGAGCAGCGGGCGGGCCGGCTACACCTGCGCCCCACGACGGTGACGACCATGGCCGAGGTGCGCACGCCCGAGATGGAGGAAGCCATCCGGACCGCCTGGAGCGTCGAGCCGTTCAACTGGTACGGCATCAGCGAAGGAGGGGTGCTTGCCGTCGACTGCAACCACCACCGTGGCATGCATCTCTTCGAGGACCTCTTCCTGGTTGAGAACGTCGACGAGGATGGGCACCCGGTGCCCGACGGCGTGGTCGGGCACACCTTGCTCCTCACCAACCTGTTCAACCGGACCCAGCCAACGATCCGCTACCAGCTGTCGGACATGCTCACCCTTGACTCGGCGCCGTGCCCCTGCGGGCGCCCGTTTCGGCGGGTCACGTCGATTCAGGGCCGTAGCGATGACATCCTCCGGTTGCCGGCCAGGGCCGGAGGGGAGGTGGCAATCCACCCCTTCACCCTGCGCAGCCCGTTCACCCGGCTGCCCGACGTGCGCCAGTACAAGGTGGTCTACGACCTCGACGGCGTGCGAGTGTTGGTGGTGCCACGTGAGGGCGGCAGCGGCGAAGGTTTGGCCGACCGTGTCCACGACGCCCTGGCCACCACGCTCGCCGGGGCAGGAGCGAGGCCGCCGGCCATCCGGGTCGAGGTCGTCGAGACGCTGGCTCGTGAGCAGGGACACGCGGGAAAGTTCAAGCTCATCGAGTCACGCCCCGGCTCGACCGTGCTCGCCCCCGACGCCTCCCGGGGGCCATGAGCAGGTAGACGTCTGCACGCTCGCCGTGATCCAGCGGGGGAGATCACGTTCGGAGTTCGAGCTCGTACGTCTGACCGATGAGGTCGACGCCGAAGCTGTGGTGCGGTTCTTCCTCCGTCAGGATGAACCCGCGCTCGAGGTAGATCTTCTGGGCGGAGACGAGGGGATGGTTGGTCCAGAGCCGGACGCGCTCGTAGTCGGCAGAGCGAGCGAACTCGATGCACGTGTCGACCAACCGATGTCCGAGGCCGCTACCACGGGCCTCGGGGTGTACGAGCAGGATCCGCAATTGGGCCGTCGTGCGATCCTTGCCCACACAGAAGACGCAGCCCACCCGGCGGCCGTCACGTTCGGCGATCCATGCCTTCTCGTGAACAGGGTCGTGATCGGCGGCGAACTCGGCGACGATGCGCGCGACCAGTGCCTCGAACGTCACGTCCCAGCCGAACTCCTCGGCGTACACCTCGCCATGCGCCATCACGACCCACCCCAAGTCGCCGGGCTGGCCGAGCGGGCGGATCCTTGCCGCCGTTTCCCATTGCTCCATGGCGCCCTCCTACTGAAACGACCGTTTCAGTTGGAGACAGTAGCGTACAGAGATCGTCAGTCATCCTCCTTCTTCCCGTCGGGAGGAATTGCTCGAGCGGGCCTACCGCTACGTCCTCGAGCGCGGCCTCGCCGACCTGTCGCTGCGACCCTTGGCGGCAGCGATCGGGTCCAGCCCGCGAGTGCTGCTGTTCCTGTTCGGGACGAAGGAGGGGATCGTGCGAGCGCTCCTGGCTCGCGCTCGCCAGGACGAGCTCGCTCTGTTGAAGCGGTTGGGGGATGCCGGCACGGGTGACGCCAACCTCGGGCTGGACCTGGTCGTCGCCGAGCTCTGGCGGTGGTTGGCAGCCGAGGAGCATCGGGCCCTTCTCGTGCTGTGGGTCGAGGCCTACGCCCGTTCGCTGACAGACCCGGACGGGCCATGGGGGGACTTCGCGCGCGCCAGCGTCACCGACTGGCTAGACGTGCTGAACGCTGCACAAGCCCGTGACGAACGAAGCACACCGGCCGGCGAAGTGGAGTGCACCCTCGCACTCGCACTCCTTCGAGGCGCCCTTCTCGACCTGCTCGCCACCGGCGACGCCGACCGGACCACGGCGGCCGTACATCACCAGCTCGCCGTCATGAAGACCCGGGCGAGGCGATAGGCCACCGCGGTGGTTCCGTGCTTGTAGTGCCACCTACCGTCGCCCTCGTGGAGATCCGAGAAGCACGGCCCGAGGAGTACGAGGAGGTCGCCGCGCTCACCGTCGCCGCCTACCTGGGTCTCCCCGGTGCCCACCTCTCCGGCGGGTACGAGGGCCGGCTGCGGGATGTGGCGGCCCGGGCGGCGGCGGCGGTCGTGTTCGTCGCCGTTGAGAGCGGCAGCATTGTCGGGGCCGTGACCTACGTCCCCGGTCCTCATTCGCCCTGGGCGGAGCTCCTCGACGAAGGCGAGGCCGGGGTGCGCATGCTGGCAGTCCCGCCCGCCGCCCAGAGGCAAGGGGTCGGGACGGCGCTGGTTCGGGCCTGCATCGAGCAGGCTCGGCGCGAGGGACGGCATCGCGTGTGCCTCCACACCACGCCCTGGATGGCGGCTGCCCGACGGATCTACGAGCGGCTCGGCTTCCGTCGCGACCCCAGACGTGACTGGGTCCCGGTTCCCGGGGTCCCGCTACTCGGATTCGTCCTCGACCTCGAGCCGTGAACGCGACGCGGGGCGTCGACGTTGGAGGAGCTCTGGGAGTCGCTCGCGTGACCGACTGACGCCCTCAGCCCGGCGCTCCAGCCACGGCGGCCTGCTCCAGGGTGGCGATGTCGAGCTTCTTCATGCCGAGCATGGCGTGCATGGCCCGCTCGGACTTCTCCGGGTCCGGGTCGTCGAGGAGTTCGCCCAATCGCGTCGGGATGATCTGCCAGGAGACGCCGTACCTGTCCTTCAGCCAGCCGCACGGGCCCTCCTCGCCGCCCTCTGAGAGTCTGCGCCAGAACTCATCGACTTCGTCCTGGGTCTCGCAGCTCACCTGGAACGAGATCGCCTCGTTGAACCTGAATTCGGGACCGCCGTTGAGGGCGACGAACTCCTGGCCGTCCAGCTCGAAGCTCACCGTCATGACCAAGCCTTCAGGCCTCGGCCCCGCCTTGCCGTAGCGGGCGACGTGAAGGATGCGAGAGTTCCGGAAGATCGAGGTGTAGAACGCGGCTGCCTCCTCGGCTCGAGTGTCGAACCACAGCCAGGGGGTGACCTTCTGCATCGTGGCGCTCCCTTCGGATCGGGTGGGTTGCCTTTCCGGATTAGACAACAGCGGAGGCCAGAACTCATCGCTCGCCGGGCCCGTAGCATTGGCGACGTGGCCACGAGCGAAACTGATCTCGTCCCCGAAGAGCTCGAAGGGTACCGGCGCCAGCTCAACGCGTTCTGCTACCGGATGCTCGGCTCGGCGTTCGAGGCCGAAGACGCGGTACAGGAGACGATGGTGCGCGCCTGGCGTGCCGCCGGCTCGTTCGAGGGACGCTCGAGCGTGCGCTCTTGGGTGTACCGGATCGCCACCAACGTCTGCCTCGACGTGCTGCGGGGCCGGCAGCGACGGGCGCGGCCGATGGAGCTGGGGCCGGCGTCGCCGCCTGAGGCGTCGTACCTGGGGGCGATGCTGCCCGAGACGGCGTGGGTTTCACCCATTCCGGACATCCGGGTGCTCCCCGCCGACGGGGACCCCGCCGAGCTGGCTGCGGCGCGGGACTCCATTCGCCTGGCGTTCGTCACCGCGCTCCAGCATCTTCCACCCCGCCAGCGGGCCGTGCTCATCCTGTGCGAGGTGCTGCGGTGGCAGACCAGTGAGGTGGCCGAGCTGCTCGACACGACCGTGGCGGCCGTCAACAGCGCCCTGCAGCGAGCCCGGGCCACGCTGGCCGGCCTCGACGCCGAACGGCGGGCGCCGTCCGTGGAAGCCGACCAGCAGGAGCTGCTGGCGCGGTACGTCGATGCGTTCCACCGCTACGACGTCGACACGCTCGTGAAGTTGCTGCACGAGGACGCCGTGCAGTCGATGCCGCCTTACGCCATGTGGATCCGCGGCGCGGCGAACATCGGCCGTTGGTTCCTCGGCCCGGGCATCGGCTGTCGCGGGTCGCGACTCCTTCCCACCTCCGCCAACGGGAACCCCGCCTTCGGGCAGTACCGGGCCGACCCCGGCGGGGGACACGCGCCCTGGGCGCTGCAGGTGCTGGACATCTCGGGGGACCGCATCACCGGGTTCCACGCCTTTCTCGACACCCGTCTGTTCGCCGTCTTCGGGCTCCCAGCCCACCTCCCCGCCTAGAGCGGGTCGTCTCCGAGCACGAGCACCACGGGAGCGGTCATGCCGGGTTCGGGGCCTTTCGCGAGACGTCGAAGCTGAACATCATGCCGGTCTGGTTGTGTTCTGCGATGTGGCAGTGAGCCATCCAGTGCCCCGGATTGGAGACGTCCAACAGGATGTCCACGGTGTGACCCGCCGGCACCAGGACGGTGTCCTTCCACACCAGGTTGGCCTCCGGCACGCCTTGGCGGGACAGCACGAGGAACCGACCGGCGCCGTGGATGTGAAATGGGTGGTGCATCGGGTGCTCCGATCCCTCCATCTCGTTGATCAGGCGGATCTTCACCCGATCGCCCACCACGAAGTCCCAGCTGATGGAGGCGTTCTCGTCTCCGGTCTGTCGGTCGATGAGCTTCCAGATCATGTTCGTGGCGTTCGTCTGCCGGTTGATCTCCGGCATCAGGTCCTCCCACTCGATGCCGTCGCCCGGGTCGTCCCCGTGTACTGCGCCGTGATGGGGTTCGGGAGTCTTCCCCGGGGGACCGTGAGACGGCACGAGCTTCATGCCGCACTTCGGGCACGTCCCTGGCGCGCTGGCGGTGACCTCGGGATGCATCGGACAGGCGTAGGAGTCCGAGGCAGTATCGGCACCGCCGTAGAGGAGGGGCATCAAGGACGAAAAGGCGAGGACCTTGTCCGGCGGCCGCTCCCGGTCGTGCGCGAGCGACTGGCGCTCTGCAGCAAGCGCCGGGTCGGCACGCAGCTCGTCGAAGGTGCGGGCTGCACCGCCGGCCGCCGTGCCCACCACGCTGAACTCGCCGAGGTTGTAGACGTGATCCGGCGTTCGGTGCTCGAGCGGCACCGGGCCTGGGGTGTCGAACAGCACGTCGACGATGGCCCGTTCCGAGGGGGCCAGCAGCACCTCGTCGACGAAGGTCTCGTGCTCGTATCGACCGCTGTCGCCGCCGATCAGCTTCATTCGCGCCCCGGGGAGGCCCACGTTGAAGGTGCGCGTGTTCGCCGTGTTCACCAGGCAGAGGCGGACGACCTCACCCACGGCCGCCTGGTCCGTGAACCTGGTCTCTCCATTCGTCAGCATGACGTTCCCGAATCGGCCCATCGCGGTGAAGGTGGGGCCGCCACGGTGGAACGGCGCGACGTGGCCGTCCTCGACCAGCAGGTCGTCGAGGGTGATGCTGAGCTGGCGATCGGCGGCGGGCCAGTAGGAGGCCTCGTCGGGCTCGACGATGATCGTGCCGTACAGGCCCATCTCCAGGCCGAAGTCCTCGCGGACGTGGGGGTGGTACCAGTAGAACCCTGGGTCGGGGAACTGGAGCTTGTAGCTGAACGTCCCTCCGAATGGGATCGGTGCCTGGGTCTCATGCGGCACGCCGTCGTAGCGGTTCTCCAGCCGCAGCCCGTGCCAGTGCACGGTGGCTTCGGTGTCACCGTCGTTCCTGACCTCGACGCGAATCTCCGATCCCTGGTCGACGTGCAGGACCGACCCGGGAATGGAACCGTTGTAGGCGAGCATGCGAACCACGTCGTCACCGATGCGCTTGGCCACGGGGGCGATGCGAAGGTCGAAGCGATCGCCGTCACGGAGACGAACGACGTGTGGGGCCGACGCCGGCGCCAGCCCCGTCGTATCGGTTGTGAACCCGTTGTCGGGGTTGCTCGGATGTGTGTTCAGTTCGGCCAATGAACTGCCTCCTGCAGCTGGTCCTCTCTAGGAAGCTCGTCGGGGATGGGGATGGGCACGAACGCATGACCTTCGCCGGTCGCGCCGATCACGTGGAGGCGCGAAGCACGACGTCGCACATTACGGCCACCGCTCTCTCGAAGTCTTCGATCCCCACGCGCTCGTCGTGGCCATGGATCGTCGCAAGGAGCTCCGGGGTCAGAACGAGCGGGGTCCAGCCGTATCCCGTCGCGCCGCGAGCGCGGAAGAAGCGCACGTCCGTGATCCCCGGCGTGAGCGACACTGCTGCTACGGCCCCGGGAGCGAGCTCTCTCGACGCTCGTTCGAGGATCTCGAACAACGGACCCTTGCCGCTGACGGGGCCGTGGCCCTTCTGCTTGACGTTGGCGACACGGCCTCCGCGGCGGCGCGCCTTCTTGTCGATCGACGAGATGAACTCGTTGATGTCGGTATCGGGAAGCAACCGGCAATCGAAGGACGCTCGCGCCTCTCCAGGAACGACGTTCGACTTGTACCCGCCTGCCATCACCGTCGGGGTTACGGAATCCGACAGGAGGACCCCCAACGCACCAGCCTCGCGTAGCCGCGGCGCGACCACTCGAGCTACCGCGCTGCTGGCCGGAGAAGCGAGGGCGCGGAGGACGGCAGCGATCGTTCCGGACGCCGCCGGGGCGAGGCTCGAGAACTGCTCGCGCATCAGTGGATGGACCCGCGGCGTCCCGAAGCCGGCGATCTCCTCGACGATCGTGGCCAGCTTGACCAGTGCCTGCTGATGCGGTGGAAGCGCGCCATGCCCCGACCCGCCCTCGGCGATGATGTCGAACCAGACGGCGGTCTTCTCACCGAGCGAGATCGGGACCACCGGCCGCTCGAGCATCCCAGTGACGCCGTAGGCGCCTTCACCGAGCACCTCAGGCGGTGGGCGCCCGTCGGCGAAGCCGACCTGGGCGGCGTGCTCATCCAGGAGCCAACGCGTACCTTCATCGCCACCCGCCTCTTCGTCTGCGACCACGACCACGATGACCTCTCGGGCCGGCGTGTGACCCGATCGCGCGAGCTCGGCCGCCGCGACGGCGTGCATGACGGCGATGCCCTTCATGTCGAGGGCGGCGCGGCCCCAGATGAACCCTTCGCCAAACTCGCCCCCGAAGGGATCGCGGCTCCAGTTCTCCTCTTCGACGGGTACGACATCGCTGTGGGACAACAGCACGAGCGCCGGGTGATCCTGCGGCCCGTCCAGGCGGGCGATGAGGTTTGCGTGACCCGCGGGTGAGATCAGGACCTGTGTCTCGAGCCCAGCGTCGGATAGATAGGTCTCGAGCAACGCCACGACCCCGGCCTCGGCGTCCCCCGGGTCGATCGTCCGCACCCGCAACAGCTCGCGCAACAGCGCCGCTGACGCCACACGCGGAGTTTAGTGACGCATGCGTCTCGATTTGGAGGGCGCGTTGGCGGTTGCGTCGTCCCTGTCCGGCCCTGTCCCCGCGTCAGCACGAACTACCGAGCCGCGGCCACCTCACCCAACGGACGGTTGGCATGATGGCGCCATACTTGACCACCTTTCCATCCAATGTGCCGATGTCATGGCGAGCGCTGTGTTCTACGACGCCGTGCTGAGGACGATCGGCGGGAAGCGGATTCTGCAGTTCGGCGATGTCATCGGCTATGGCGTACCGCCCATGCCGGACTTCTGGATCGGCCCCAGGACGACCGGTGAGGGATTCCGTGAGTCGCACATCGCGTTCTCGGCCCCCGATCGGGACGCGGTGCGTGCGTTCTTCGACGCCGGCAAGGCGGCGGGCGCCAATGTGCTGCACGAGCCCCGAGTCTGGCCGGAGTACCACCCCCACTACTACGGCGCGTTCCTTCGTGATCCCGATGGCAACAACGTGGAGGCCGTTTGCCACACCCCTGAGTGAATGGCGATCGGCCCAAGCGGGATGGGTGTGTATGGGGGATGGGGTGAACGGGAGCGGCTCTCTTGCTGGAGGATGACGTCACGGTCAGCATCGCTACCGGTAGAGTCTTGACCGTCATTTCCGATTTCGGGGGGGAGAAGAATGGCAAAGAAGGCAGCGGCGCGGGCGACCAAGCGCCGGAGCGTGAGCGATGAGCACAAGGTGGCTCTAGCGGAGGGGCGTGGGCAGAGCAGAGTCGTCCGGCGCTACCTCGAGGCGCTCGAGTCCCAGCGCCCGAAGCGAGGACGAAGGCGGACACCCGAGAGCATTCAAAGGCGCCTGGTCGAGGTCGATCAGCGCCTCTCCAGTGCCGACGCCCTGTCTCGCCTGCATCTCACTCAGGAACGCATGGACCTCGAACGCGAGCTGAGCGCCGGCGACGACAACGTCGACCTCGACACCCTCGAGGCTGAGTTCGTCGAAGCCGCCCGCCAGTACGGCGAGCGGAAGGGCATCACCTACCAGGCCTGGCGCCAGGCCGGGGTTGAGCCGAGAGTGCTGAAGGCTGCGGGGATCGGCCGAGGTCAGTAGAACACAACCCGCCGCTCGTCAGTCCGTTCGATAGCACCGCCCTCGCCCACCGAAGGGGCGTACCGACGCGCCCTCACAACGTCCGCTGGCGGCAGCATGACATGGTGGTTGGGTGAAGTCGCCACGATCACTGGAACAGCGCAAGTCGGACGCCCTTGGGAAGCTCACGGCGCGGCACGCAGACCTATGGGTCGCGTCCTCGTCGTCGACGGGAACGCCTCACTTGGTTCCGCTCTCGTTCGCTTGGGACGGTGAGCACGTCGTCATCGCCAGCGAGGCAACGGCGGTCACCACTCAGAACATCGTCCGTTCTCGACGGGCTCGTCTTGGTCTCGGCGGTACCCGGGACGTCGTGATGATCGACGTTGTCCTCGCAAGGGACGTAGCTGTTGCCGATGCCGCGGCGGAGACCGCAGATGGCTACGCCGAACAGGCCGAGTGGGACCCACGGTTTGAGAACGGAGGCTACGTCTACATGCTGCTGCGTCCAGATCGAATGCAGGTGTGGCGAGAGGCGAACGAGCTCGGGGGCCGCACGGTCATGCGGGACGGGGCATGGCTCGTTTGAGTTGCCCGCTCGGAGCCTCAGGACCGCCGTAGCACGTATTTCGCGAACACGCCGTCATCCGAGTACAAGGCTTCCTCGATGCGGAAGCCGGCCCGCTCCATCATCGGCTCGAGAAGCCAGCTGAACGTCGAGTTCTCGTCTCGTACGTGCTCCTCGAGCTCCGGTCGGCTCCAGCTCTGCTCTCCGTCAGGGCCGGCGCTGGCGCACCAGGCTTCGAGGCGGTCCTCCGCCTCAGCGGGATCGAAGCTGTACACGGCGTCCCAGAGACGAAACACGCCACCCGGTCGAAGAATGCGGTGGAGGCGGGCCAAGGCGACGGCCTTCCAGAAGTCGGGAAGGTGATGGAGCGCGTACCGCGAGTAGATGAAGTCTGCCGGGTCTCCTTGGTGCTCGTAGCTCAGGAACCCCGCCTGCATCACCTCGACATTTGCCAGCCCAGCGTCGATGACCTTCGCTCGAAGCCTGTTGAGCATCACGGGAGACACGTCCACGGCAATGACCCGCGCACAGGCCGAGGCGACGGCGGTGGCGAATTGTCCCGTCCCGGCGCCGACGTCTACGACGGTCGAGTTGTGAGTGAGACCGAGCTCCTGGCAGAGGAGAACCTCATCGGCCGCGCCAGCATCTTCCTTCTCGTCGTAGCGGGAGACATGGCTGCCATCGAGATTCTCCCTCCCCGCGTTCGCTAGCTCATCGAGAAACCAGCCGGGGTGTGAGGCGGGTTCAAGGTCCCGTGGCATTGCCAACATCGTGCCAGGGATTCGCCGGCTCCCGTGATCCGCCTTCCGGCCGCGGCACGGTGCGCGTGTCGCGACGCCGGCGCGCTGGATCTTCCTCGGCACGCCGTCGAGGGGGCGCGAGCGAAGGCAGCCGGCGACCTCGGGTTCATGCCGATAGAACACGCCGCCACCGGACTGGGGGGACGAACTGGTGGTCGTGCTGGTCGCAACCTCGGTCGCATGGTCGAGGGCCGGACGCGCCCCAGCCCGCCCCCCGGGGGGAGCGGGCTCGGCTGTGGGCGAGCTGAGCCCTCGGGGTCAGGCCGGCTTGGCCGCCTTGTCGGTCTTGGCGAAGGTGTCGGGCACGGGGTAGTCGCCCAAGACGTAGTTGAGGATGGCGATGTGTTGCATGTCGTTGATGTTGGCCTGGCCGGCCAGCTTGATGGCGTCTTTGCTCTGAAGCGTCGGGATGACGCTCAAGTAGGTGGCCGCCGCGATCTGTT
>JALYHF010000207.1 GCA_030776745.1 Actinomycetota bacterium
CGGGTCGGTGCCCGGTAGTGCAGCAGCACGTCGCTCGCCCCGACGACCTTGTTGTCGTTGAGCGAGAAGGCGAGGTCTTGGCCCCGAGGATGGCCGATCACGTAGACGCGTTCACCCACCTTCGGACCCGGGCCAGGTGCACGCTGGTAGGAGGGCGGTCCCGGCAAGTCGGCCGCCAGCCGGAGAACCGCGGTGTCGACCGAGCCCGGCGGGTTGGAGCCCACCAAGGCGGCGGGCGACTCCCAGAGGACCTCCTGGATCGGGATCTCCCTGGCGCCGTCCTCGAACGCCACCGTGAGGTCGTGCCCTGGCCAGAGGCGGCTCCGGTTCACGACGTGGAAGTTGGTGACGACCACGAGCGTGCCCGCCCATGTCGCCCGCAACTCGCCCCCGGGCAGGACGAAGCCGGTGCCGATGGTCCCTCCGAGAGCGCGCTTGATGCGCACGACGCCCTTGGCCGCCTCGAGCCCCGCCCGGTACCAACCGATCGTCTTGTACTCGTCCTCCCCGAAGACGGCCTCGAGGTAGTCGTCGTTCTGGTCCAGCTCGCGGGCGCGTTCGTGGACGGCGACCTCGAGTCGTCCGCCGGCGGCCTGCAGCAACCGGGCCTCGAGCAGATCGACCAGGGCTCGCTGCCGCGGGTCGGCCTCGTCGATCTGCCACAACTGGCGTAGCTGGCGCAGGGTGGCGGCGATGGCGAAGCCGTCGTCGACCCCGCTCGTGTAGTCGGCGAGCCAGCCGGCCGCCGCCCGGAAGTCCCCCAGGGCCACGTACGCCTCGGCGGCGATGGCCGCATCCCAGACGGTGCGCACGTGGGTGGCCGTGCTGGCGAGGACGTGGTCCGCGATCGTCCGCCAACTGGCCTCGGTCCCGGCGGCGACGCCGTCGCGTTCCGCCCGTGCCAGCAGCGCCACCGCGTTGATGCCGTGCCACGGGTTCTCCTCGGGCGCGGCGTGGTAGCGGGTGAGATAGGCGTCGATGGCGTTCCGGAGGCTCTCGCCCGCCACTCTGCTCGTCGGGCTGTCGACGTAGCGCTGCTTGTACGCCCGCCCGATGAGGCCGTCGATCTCGCTGTCTTCCGTGCCGGCGCGCCCACGAAGGGGGACCAACGTGGCCAGGGCGGCCCCGAGCAGGCCCTCTTCGATCAAGGCCTGGCCGTACTGACGGACCACCGTGGGACTCTCGGCGCCCGCCTTGAAGGTTGCCTCCGCCACCTCGAGCATCGCCGAAAACCGGCGATGGCGGCGGAGCAGGCCGAGAGCCTCGCGCGAGGTTGCCTCGGCGGTGTCCGGGTCGGCGGAGGCTGTCCATGCCGCCAGCTCACCGACCACGACGTCGAGGCGCTCGCGATCAGCAGCGGCCAGAGCGTCCCGGAGCTGGCCGAGGGTCGGATCCGGCGCCGCGGTGCTCATGGTTCGCGCTGGAGCCACTCGGGCGTCTCGTGCGGTCCGTGGAACGCCACGAAGCGTCGTCGGTTGCGGTTGGAGAAGTCCGGCCGGTCGTCGTCGCCGGTGAACCCCAGGAACCGCAGCGCGTTCCGACCCATGAACGCCTCTCCCGTCGCGCCGTCGAACGCCTCCCGGAAGGCCTCCTCGAAGCTCGTGAGGTAGGTGTCGTGCCTGGGCGAGAGCGTGTTCATCCAGAAGTCGGAGCCGTACAGCAGGCGTCGGCGCCGCTTCTGTTGCCGCGAGTCAGGATTGGCGCCCCCGAGGAGCAGCGAGAGCAGCGCCAGGAACTGCGTCCGGTACCCATCGGAGAGCGGGAACTTCGAGTTCCCGACGTCGGCGTAGACGTGGGGATGGCGGTCGATCAGCTCGACGAACCGGCTCGGCCACCCGTCACTGGACGCGTGGGCCGGGTCCGCCCCGACCCCGTGCAGGTGCCCGAAGTGGCCGAAGCAAACCCGGAGATCCGGGTACTCCGTCAAGACCAGCTCCCAGCCCGCCGGGCCGGCGAAGGCGTTGTAGTCCTCCTCGAAGCCGTTGCTGTGCGAGGCGTGGGCCAGGATGGGGACGTCCATCGCCACGCAGTAGCCGTAGAGGGCGCGGAGAGCGGCGTCGAGCTGCTCGCCCTTGGTGCCCGCGAACCGCAAGGCGTTGCCCAGCGGGAGGAACCCGGCGGGTGGGTAGAGCTTGACGCCGACGAAGCCCCCCAGCTCGATGGCGTGGCGGACCAGGTCGATCGCTCCCTTCACCCCCGAGAGATCGAGGAATGACCTTTCCCACTCCTGTGAGTCCGGAAGGTGGAGGGGACGGGCCCGTACCTCCTCGAAGCGGATCCCGCGGTGGTAGCGGTCCTGAGGGTCGGAAGACGCCCGGTCGGCATAGGGCACGTAGGAGTTCTGCACCCCTCGGTCCGGGTTCCACTGGCCGAGCGCCGTCTCCGCCACCTCCCGATAGGGATCGAAGCCCACGAAGGGGGCGAGGCGCGTGCTCGGTGCGTCGGGCAGGCGACCGGCGATGGACAGCTTGGCGACCAGCGAGTGGATGGCGATCTGCTCGCGGATCTCCGTGCTGGGGTTGTCCGAGGTCGTGTGCGAGAAGTCCACCAGCGCCGGCACGAACAGCGAGACCGAGGGATAGGTCCGGGCCAGCTCGCCGGCAACCTGGTAGCGGTACCGGGTGACCAGGCGCAAGGCCCGCAGGAACCGGCCCACCGCGCGCTTGGCGTTGCGCACCTGTCCGAAGAGATCTCCGAAGCCTTCGAAGCCCTCGGCGGCGGACTCCCTGATCGCCGGGTCCCACTCCTCCAGCCATGCCTCGAGCTCGTAGACCTCGGCTGGTGGGGCGGCGGCGAGGGCATCCGCCAGCCGCTCGTCGCTGGCCCCGGAGGGAAGCGCTTCGAGTCCACCGGTGTGGCGAGCTTCAGGAAGGAGACCGAGACGCTGCCATTCGGCCTCGAAGGTCCGGGCGATCTCCGCGTCCGAGGTCAGCTCGTCCTCGACGATGGCGTCGAAGCTCTCGAGGCCTCCCTGCGGCCCGAGGAGGTCGAGCAGCCGCTTCAGCTCATCGTTGCGCGCCGCCCGTTGGGACAGACGGTCGAGCGGCACCGAGACGACGCCCGTGAGCAACGTCGGTGTCGGGAACAGCCTCTTGACGAAGCCGTCGATGGGAAGGTCGTCGGCGTTGAAGAC
>JALYHF010000208.1 GCA_030776745.1 Actinomycetota bacterium
GTCGCCGCAGCTCGTTGGCCGTCGCAACATCCCGTAGCGCGTGGCCGAGCCCGATCGGCGAGGAGACGAACAACGCCCGTTTGGGGCGGACCAACGCTCGTGTCCACCGAAGCCGGCGAGGAGTGGGCGGTGCAACGGAGGCGATGAACTCGGAGAGGAGCAGGTTGAAGCGCACCGGGTCGCGGGTTTCGGGGGCGTGACCGCCTCCCTCGATCGTCATCAGCGACGCGTTCATCGCCTCGGCGGCAAGCAGTGCGTGCTCCGCCGGCACGACGCCATCTTCGGTGCCGTGCACGACGAGCGCCGGGCAACGGACTGAGGCGTAGACCTCCTTGGCGCGAATCCAGTGCTCGCTGGGGGCGAGCACGGTGTCGATAAGGGTCTCGGGCGTGGTCTCGAGCGCCCAGTCGATACTGTCCTCCAGCTGCTTGGTCGAGTGCGGCTCGGGATACATGTGGGGGAAGAAGAACCGGAGGAAGCCCGGGTAGTCGCGCCTCCAGTAGTGCATGTTCAGCTTTGCCCACCCCTCGTCGGTGGGTAGCTCGTCGGCGAAGGTGGCGAACGGCGGCAGGGGCGGCGCCAGGGGACAGACGGTGCTGACGACTACGAGGCCGACAACGCGCTCCGGGTGCTCCGCCGCGAGCACGGTTGCCCACCATCCCGCCTGGGAGGCTCCGACCACAACAGCCTGGTCGGTGCCCGTGGCGTCCAGGACGGCCACCGCATCGTTGACCATCTCGATGTCGGCGTAGTGCTCGGGTCCGGCCGGCCGATCGGATCGACCATTGCCTCGACCATCGAAGGTGACGACCCGGTGATGGCGGGCGAAGTAGGGCACCTGGGCCTTCCAGACTCGTGAATGCACGATCGACCAGGTCGGCAGGAGCAGTAGCGTGGGCAATCCCTCGCCGAACCTCTCGAAGTAGGTCCGGACGCCGCCTCGCTCGACGAAGCCATTCGCGTCAGGCTCTCTGGCTCGCATCCGATCCTCCTCGCCGGGTGTGGTCAGACAGTAACGCCGTGAACTCAACTGTCAGTGCGCTTCCGGCTCAATCCGGCTGGCTAGGGTGAGGGTTGCCGGAGATCCAATGGCCAGCAGCGAGGCGGACCCTGGGGCAGCAGGTGAGTAGGTTGGAGTTCCGGGCTCTCGGCCCGCTGGAGGTGGTGCGCGACGGCGAGCCTGTGGCCGTGGGGCCTGGTCGACCACGGGCGCTCCTCGCCTACCTCCTGGTCAACGCCAACGAGGTAGTCCCCGCCGAGCGGCTGATTGAGGACCTGTGGCACGGGGCGCCGCCGTCGAGCGCTTCGCACGCGATCCAGGTCTACGTATCCGCGCTGCGCCGTGTGCTCGAGCCGGATCGCCAGCGAGGGTCGCCGCCTCAACTGCTCATCACCCGATCACCCGGATACGTCCTGGTCGCCGACGCGGACTCCTACGACGTGCACCGGTTCGTTTCGCTGGTGGGTGAAGGCCAAACCGCGCTCGACCAGGACCACCCAGAAGAGGCGTCGAGCCTTTTGGTCCGAGCGCTTGACCTCTGGCGTGGGCCGGCGGTGGCCGACTTCGCAGACGAGCCTTGGGCCGTCGCGGAAGCGGTCCGGCTTCAAGAGCTCCGGCTGGCGGCGACCGAGCGACTGGCTGAGGCCGACCTGGCTCTCGGACGGCACGCAGAGCTGGTCAGCGAGTTGGAGTGGCTGGTGGGTCAGCACCCCTTCCGGGAGCGCCTGTGGGCGCACCTGATGCTCGCCCTCTACCGGTCGGGTCGGCAGACGGAGGCGCTGCGCTGTTACCAGCGGGTTCGCCGCGTGCTGGGGGACGAGCTCGGTTTGGAGCCCAGTCCTGAACTACGCGAGCTGGAGGCCCGCGTCCTGCAGCAGGACCCCGAGCTCGACGCGCCGGTTTCGGACCGGTCGGCGCGGATGCGCGCCGATGTCGCTCCACCCCTCACCAGCGGCCCGAGGGAAACCGCGTCGGTAGACGTCAGCGCGGCGGTCGAGGAGGTGCGGTTGGTGACGGCCCTGGTCGCCGACCTCGTCGGCTCCACCTCGCTGGCCGACGGACTCGACCCCGACGAACTGTCCCTCGTAATGGAGGGTGCCCTGGACCGCATGGCATCCTGCGTCGAGGCACTGGACGGCGCAGTCATCGAACGCTCGACCACCGGCATTGCCGCCCTTTTCGGCACGCCGCTCGCCCACGAGGACGATACGCAGAGGGCCATCCTCGCCGCAGTGCAGTTGAAAAGAGAGGTCGAGGTCTACGGCCACGAGGTTTCGCGGTCCTGGAACGTCGACCTGTTGCGGGCCCGGGTCGGTATCGACACCGGCGCCGTACTCGTCGCGCCGGACGTCTCCCATCCCGGTGACGCGGTGAGCACGGCTGCACTCTTGAAGGATGCGGCGCCTCCGGGTGCCGTGCTGGTGAGCCGGGCAACCCGACGCCTCGTTCCCTCGCTCTTCGAATGGGGCGACATCGAACAGGTCGCTCTCGACGAAGGAGACGGGGCGGTCGAGGCGGCCCAGGTGCTCCGGGAGTCGTCGACATCCGGAAGGCTCGAGGGTTTCGGCGGTCGTCCGATTCCGCTCGTCGGCCGCGACCGTGAGCTCGATGAAGCCCGCCGCTCCATCGATGCCGTGCTCACCGGAACCGGTGGCGTGCTGATCATCAACGCTGAGGCCGGTCATGGGAAGAGCCGCCTGCTCCGGGAGCTGCGGGGGCAGTTCGAGGTCGAACGTTCGCCCGGAGGTCGACCGCTCTGGCTGGAAGGGCGGTGCCTCTCCTGGGGGGAGTCTCTGGCGTACTGGCCCTTCCGTGAACTGCTGAGGGACTGGGTCGGCGCATCCCCCACCCATCCCACCCTGAGAACGAGGGTCTCACTGCAACGGAAGGTCGACGAGCTCTTCGGAGCGGATGCGGCACAAGTGGCAGTGGTGCTCGGTGATCTGCTGGGCCTTCCGCTCGAGCGAGATGCGGCGGCGCTGTTGTCGTCGATCCCACGGCAGTCGATTCGTCCCGTGACCTTCGGCGCCCTCCGATCCTTGCTCGAGCGACTGGCCGCTCGGGGCCCGGTCGTGGTGGCCCTCGATGACATCCACTGGGCCGACACGACCTCCCTCGCGGCCATCGACCACCTGGTCGGGGCGACCGACGCCGGTGGGCTCCTGCTGATCCTGACGATGCGGCCGGAGCATCACCACGGCTCCTGGAACCTGCGTGAGACGGTGCTCCGGCAGCGACCTCAGCGCACACGGGAGGTCGTGCTGGGACCCCTCACCGAGGGTCTCGATCTCCGGCTGCTCGAAGAACTGGTCGGCCCAGGCGTTCTTCCGCCGCCAGTGGCGCGGAACCTGCTCGACGTGGCCGACGGCAACCCGCTCTTCATCGAGGAGCTGGTGCGGTCGATGCTCGACAACGGTTCTCTCACTTCGGACGAACGCGGATGGCATTTCGAGCGCATGGTCTCCCCGGAGCTGCCGACGACAATCGAGCAGATCCTGGCCGGTCGCATCGACCGTGTGCCGGGACCCGCGAGGGCTGTGCTGGCGGCCGCGGCCGTGCTTGGTCGGCAGTTCGACATCGACGTCCTGACGACAGTCTGCGGATCCGATTTTACCGTCGAAGCCGCACTGGCCGACCTCGAGCAGTCGCGGCTGCTCCTCCAGGTGCGGCGATGGCCGAGACCCGAGTACCGCTTCTGTCATCCGTTGATGGCGGAGGCCGCCTACCGCCGGCTTGCCGGCGATCGACGTCGCGACCTTCACCGTCGGGCGGCCAATGCCATCGAGACACTGTTCCCCGACCGGCAAGCCGAGAACTTCGCCGTCCTCGCTTTCCATTACGAGCGGGCAGGCGAGGTGGAGAGTGCATTGACCTGTCACCGTCGGGCGGGCGACGACGCTCGCGCCGCCCACGCGCTCGACGAAGCTTTGACCCACTATTCCGCCGCCATCCGCCTACTTGACCGTGTCCCGTCGGATGCCGCGTCGAAGCTGAGGGCCCCACTGCACCTCGGCAGGGGCTATGCGTGGTGGCAGCTCGCTGACCGAGGGGCCGGTCCGGAGCTGCGCCAGGCGCTTGCGCTCGCCGAGGCCGGCGGGGACCTGACGACCGAGCTCGAAGCGCTCGAGCTGCTCTCGGTCGTCGAGGGTCTCGCCGGAGGGAACCTCGGGCTGGCCCTCGATCGCCTCGACCAGGCACTTGAGGTGGCCGGTGCCGCCGGCGACGTCGCTGCGGAAGTCACTGTTCGCAACCGGATAACGGTTGCGCTGGCTAACCGTCTCGATCTCCGACGAGCTTTCGAGAGCGGCCAGGCCGCGCTGGCGGCGGCTCGCGCCGCCGGCGACGAGCGGCTCGTGGCGCGGGCCATGGACGGCCTCAAGCTCGTCGCCTTCGTCCTAGGCGACTTCTCCAGCCTGGAATCGTTGACCGGGGAGCTGGAAACCGTGCTGAGAGGGCGGAACGACCGGCGCTACCTGCAGTACGTGCTGGCTGAGGGCTCGTTCGCATCCGCGGCACGCGGGGACTGGGACGACGCCCGTCGGCGGCTCGGTGACGCACAGGCGATGAACACGCAGCTCGGCAACCGGTTCGACAGCCCGTACATTCTCACGTTGCGCGCCTGGTTCGAGCGGACGCAGGGCGCGTACGGGCCGGCGCTGCGGTTTGCACACGAGGCGGCGGCGACCGCTCGGGAACAGGAGAACGGGCAATGGGTTGCCTGGTCCGAGGCCAACCTGGGAGCGATTTTCCTGGAACTCGGTGTGGTTGCCGATGCCCTTCCCCATCTCGAGACGGCGAAGGCTGCGGCTCAGCGGGGATCGTTTCACGTCCAGCTGGTTCGGGCGACGGCCCTGGCTGCGGTGGCGCGCCTCCGCTCGGGCGACGGCACCTCTCATGTGGAGATCAACGCCGCAGAAGGGCTCCTACGAGACGTCACGACGCCAGACGGGTGGACGGAGCCCGTCTTCCTCTATGGACTCGACGCCTACCTGGCAGTGGCCACCATCCGAGCGATACGAGGCGACATCGGTGCCGCGGAGGCGTTGCTAGAGCCTGTTCTCAGCGCGACGGAGAGGGTCGGGTGGATCGAGGGCGTGGCTCGCACGCAGCTCGCCCTGGCCAAATGCTCTGCCGGCTACGGCGCCTGGGATCGAGCGTCTGCCGCCCTCGATCGCGCCCTCGATCTGACGCAGGGAGAATTGCCACCAGTTGAGTGGCGGGTCCACGCCGCCCGGGCTCAGCTGCTGGCGGTCGGCGGTGACGATCATGGGGCTGAGGCCGAACGGCGGGTCGCCCGGTCGATCGTCCTCAGCCTCGCTGCGTCCTTCGAAGCGCCCGAGACCGGGTCGAGGTTCATCGCGTGGGCGATGGACGTGGTCGACGAACGAGCCCTCGAACTCTGGCCGTGAGCCAGCCGGCAGTCCCAAGCCCGGGCGGGTGAGCGGGCGTCCGGGAGGCACGCGCAGGGTTGTCCGGGACTCCGGGAGCGTGATCCTCAACAAGATCACGCTTCGTTCGGCCGGCCAACTTCGTCGTGCCGTCCTGTTCGCCAGAGATGGGTGGCTGCGGGCGAACGATGTCGTCCGCAGCCACGCATTGCCCACCACTAGAAGCAGTCTTCAGGCTGGTCAACGACGGCCACCGTCAGCTTCTCACCGGGTTCGCGGAAGTCGGTGATCACCAACTCAGCTGGGCTGTCTCCCGGGTTGTAGAGAGTATGGACCCGGCGGGGCTTGTCCGTACCCGGGTCGTAGAACCCGTCTCCCTTAGCGAAGTGCCCGCGAGGGGTGCAGTCGGTCTCGAAGACCGTCACGTTTCCTGCCGTGACGGCCACGACATGGGGACCGGGGTGGTAGTGCCAGGCCGTGTGTCCCCCCGGGTAGACGGTGAGGCGTGTGGTCGTCACCTCCGTCCCCCGCCTCATGTTGATGTGGATCGGGTCGTCCACCGCGACGGCGTGCTGGTCGACCAGTTTGACCTCGAACGCCGTTGTGTCGGTATGGGCGATCGCCAAACCGGTCCAGGCGGTCAGCCCGCTGAGGGCGGCAACGGTCAGGACGGCGACCGCCCTTCGGGCTCTGCTGGGATTGGTCACTGCTCCTCCTTCTCTCTTGTTGGTCACTTGGTGCCCTGCATCACGACGTGAACAGGCGTCACGTCGATCACGCCGACCTCACGGAACCCCGCCTGCTGGAGCAGGTCGACGAACCGGGCGGTCGGGAGTACCTGACAGCCGATGTGTGCCTCGAAGAACTGGACGCCGCACATCAGCCGGCCGGCAAGGTCCCGGCAGTCCTCCTCGAGCTCGGAGAACGGGAACTCGGAGACGAGGAGGATCCCGCCTCCTCGGTGTACGAAGGTGTGTCTTACCGGTCGTTCACAGGCCGGCCGGCGGAGGCGACAATGAGCTCACACGGACCCTCGAAACCGTTCCGACCCTCGAAGCGGGTAAGGGCCTCGGCGATCTCCTCCCACGCCTCCTCTCGTTCGGTCTCGCCCAGCCCGGAGAGCATCTGGTGGAGGGCGCCGAATGACTCTCGCTCGAAGCGGACGCAGTCCGCGGCGCTCGGGAGGCGCAACGGTGCCGACACCCGCTGCGTCTTCACCTCGGCGAACCCGGCCTGACTGAGAGCGTCCTCGATCACCCCTGGCGAGCCGAGGCTGAACGGCCCAGGCTGGCCGACGGCGGGCGGCGGGAGCTGGGCCCGCCGCCGGATGATCGACACCGGGATCGAGAAGAACTCGTTGCTCGCGGCCGTGGAGTACACGATTGCGGCCATCCGGCCGCCCGCGCGAAGCGCTGCGAGCATCCCCCGGAGCGCACGCTGCTGGTCGGGGAAGTAGATGAGTCCGACGCGGGAGATGACGGCGTCGAAGGAGCCTCCAGGCACGTCGAGGTCCTCACCATCGAGCACCTGGGTCTCGATCTTGGTCAACCCGGCGCCGACCGCCTCACTGGAGGCGAATGTCAGAATCCTGGGAGAGATGTCGGTGGCCAGCACCCGGCCGGTTGGTCCGACCCGACGGGCGGCGGCGAGGGTCTGACCACCGGCGCCGGCGGCGACATCGAGGACTCGGCCGCCCTCTTGCACCCCGGCGTGGTCCAGCATGAGCTCGGTCGCCTCGCCGAGCCATGCTTCCAGCGTCGGGCCCCACCGGTGCCAGGCCTCCGCGGCATCTTCCCACTGCTGGCGAGTGGTCGTCTTGTACCTGACGGGGTCGAACGTGACGGTCACGAGAGCCTCCAATCGTCGAGTCATGCGTGAAGCTCTAAGGGCTTCATCTGAGACACACGATGACGGGAGGCCCTCAAGCGCCACTGCCAGACCTGCTCAATCAGGGTGGTTCCGAGCGTCTTGTCCCTAAAGCTCGATCGCTGCTGCCCCCCCACCCCCCCCCACACACAGCGAGCCGACCACGGAGGCGTGCCCCCCATAACGGCCGTCCCCTATCCCCGTCATCCGGACCGGCGAGCGCGCCCCCACAGTGCCGGTCAGGGGCACCCGATAACGGCACCTCCTGCTCGCTCGGTAAAGTTCGTGACTTGAGCGGACAAGGTGTGACCTTGGAGGCACGCCCGCCATGATGCGGTCCTCCATGAACCTTCCACCGTAGGACTTCGGTCCGCCGCTGTCGCTGCGTGCCGTCGGTCAGTGCAGTGGGACGAGTGGTTGGGCGGCTGGGACGTACAGCGGGTGCCGTGGGTGGCCTTTGGCGGTCAGGCCGACGCACATGAGATCCGGGATGGCGTCGAGGACCTGACGCTCCCGACCGAGGAGCGTGCCGTGGTGTCCCCATGCTGCGACGACGAGGGCCGCACGGCGGGCGGAGTCGGCGATCACCTGATCGGTGTCGGACCCGATGATGTCGTGCCCGGCGGCTGCGGCGGCTCGCAGGTCACGGGGGTCGCTGGCCCGCCAGGAGAAGAGGTTGACGAGGATCAACCTGCCCATGCCCAGGTTCACGGACCGGTCGACCATGCGCTGCAATGTGGGCCGGTACCTGCCCTCCCGGTCGCCGGTCCCGGGGTTCAGTCCGATCCAGCAGATCGGCGGACCTGATCCGATGGGCCGCTCGTAGCGCCACCGGAACCGCCGGTCGGGCGAGTAGGAGCCGCCCTGTTCTCCCCAGTAGCGGGTGTCGACGGCGACGACCTCAAAGTGCACGTCGTCCGCCCCCTCGCGCACCGAGTCGGTGTTCATTGGCCTATCCGTGGGGCGACGTCGTTCCGGGGGCGGCTCGGTCACCGCCGCAGCCTGACGGGTCGAGGCCATGGTCGGCTCTGAACTGTAAGGCGGGGATCACCGTACGCTGGGTGACGGGGATGAGCTCGCCGGCGTTGCGGTTGCGGGGCACCTGTCGGCGGGTCGCCCCAGCGGTGCGACCGGTGATGGCGGCCAGGTCGGTAGACCGCGATCGCCGGCTCGTGGGTGAGGGATGCGAGCGGTCTCGGTGAGGCGGGGCCCCTTCGGTGGCCCAGCCGCCCTTTTTCGCGCCTTCTCCTCGTTTCGCATCGCGACCCTCCTCCTGCAACCGGTGTGCATGAACCTCGGGAACAGCGGGCCCGGCCGTGACGTGGTGAACTCGAGCGACCGCTGTTGCATCCTGCTGCAAGACTGCGGGCCACCACGAGCGAGGAACGGAGCCTTGGCCGCACCGGAGAACCAATTCCATGTCGGCCGCTGAGACCCCGAACGGTGACGGCGGCGCCGGCGACGACTGCGCTGCTGAGGCCTTCAAGCGCCTGAACGAGCAGTTCTACAACTCGTGCCCGTCCAGGTACTTCGAGCACCGCTTGAACAACCTGCTGGTGGCAGCAGCTGCGGACGAGAAGTTCGGTCCCCGCCTTCGGGCCGGGATCGACATCTGTGGGGACCGCATCGAGATCGGCGACGACGAGCGGATCGAGTCGGACCTGCCCGCCGACACGCTTGGCCGGTTCGTCACCGCCGAGTCGGTCGTCCTGTTGAGCCATTTGGCGGAGTCGACGATGCGCCTCTTCCTCGCTCACGAGGGCCGGCCGCCGTGCCCGTGGTTCTCGATCAGCTCGCTGGAGTTCGGCGACTTCTGGCGTGAGGTGGAGCTCCGCTTCGTCAAGCCGGTCCGTGAGGTGAAGCTGCAAGCGCTGGTCGCTGACGTGACGCTCGGTGCGCCGGAGCGCTACGACCAGTTCCCGGCCGATCAGGCCGGGTGGGACGTGGCGGTCGACCGTCTCATGATGTGGCTCCGTCACCTGGCCAAGTGGCTGATCGACATCAAGCACCCCTACAACGCTGCCAAGCACGGATTCACGGCGATGGCCGATCAGGCGTACTTCAACTTGATCGACGACGAGTCGAGTACGGCGTTCCTCACCCACAGCGGCCCAAGCCTCGAGTACCTGAAGCACGGGCGCTGGGAGAACGGCGAACGGGCGTGGTCGCTCACGACGAGATGGTTTGATCCGATTGAGCTGTGGTTCACAATCCGGGTTTCCTGCGACGTTCTCGAAGCGATCTGGTCCGTGGGGCGTGCCCGCTTCCTGGGTGGTGCGGAGATCAACGTGTACCAGCCGACGTACACGCCCGTCGAGCTGCGGGCCGCCTGTGGTCACCGAAGCATCGACACGATCTCGATGCCGATCTTGGAGGAGCACAAGCTCAAGCCGCCTCCTCCGGCGAAGTGACCCGGCACCTCTTTACGGGAAGGGTCGCCGAAGGCTTTGAGGAAGCGACCGGACACGGAAGACGCCAGCGTCAGAACGTGCGTGATATCGGCACTTCCCGGGCGCCCGGTAGCGCCGAGCGCGGGTCGCGTCGCCTCCGCTCGCGAAGCGCCGTTCGGTCCGGCTGCGGCCCGACCGTGGACGCCATATCGAGCGGCCGATATGTACTGTCCCTGACCGGCACCTTCGTGGCAGTGCCACCTAACGTCGAGGCGCGTCGATAGCCGGCGTCGAGGGTCCGCGCGATCGGCACTTCGGGACTACGGGACCACCCAGTATGGGCGGACCCAGGTCACCGGCTGCGCCTCGTCCGGCTCGACCCACCCAGCGTTACAGTCCCGACAGATGAACGAGTCCGCCAGCCACTCAGTTTCATGCCACACGAGCGGGTGGATTGCCGCCCTCGTTCGCGTCTGCTCTTGATCCCCACATCAGCGAGGTGCCGTCGCACGCCGGGCAAGTCTCGGGCGAACCGCTGATGACTGCACCGTCCGGGAGGGAGATGGCGCCCGGCGACACTCGACAGCATCTCGGCGGCTTCGGCGACACCAAGTCGTGGACGCGAGCGCGGGGGCGAAACTCCGACTTCGTTCCCGGTTGTCACGTGCCCATCTTGCCCACTCTGGCGGCGCCAGGGCCAGCACAATCGGTTGATCAATGCTCCTGAGCGTCGCCCGGGGCCTCCTGACTCCCTTCGGCCCGAGTCCCCGGAGCGACACGTCGGGGCGACTGTCGCGGCCGCCCATTTGCGGCACGGGAGCTGGCAATCGGGCAATATGAGTGCCTTCGGGCACTCGATCACGGGGTTCACAATGAGGCCGAGAACACAACCGGAGTTGCTGGGCTCGGACGATGGTCGGCCGATCCGAATCGGTCGTGACGTACTCTTGGTGAAGGCATTGACGGGCATCGCAGACGGTGTGACCGTGCTTGAGACCGTCGCCAAGCCGGGCGAGCCTGCGCCGCTCGACCATGTGCACCACTCCTACGACGAGGTGTTCTACGTCGTCGAGGGCGAGTTCGAGTTCCGAGTTGGCGATGGACTCGTACGAGCACGGAAGGGAAGCGTGGTCACGGCGCCGCGTGGGAGTCCACACACGTTCAAGAACTGCGGTGACTACGACGGGCGCGTTCTTATCGTCGGCGCACCGGGCCGCGCCGCACTCATGCTCGAGGACATCGGTGCGATGGTTGCAGGTACCGGCCCCGTGCCCGCAGACGGGCTCGCCGGCGTCTATGGGCGTCACGATACGACTCTCGTCCCGCCGCTCGACGAACGCCGGGATTGAGGACGCATAACTGTCGATTTGGAGCCCAGCGGGACGACGGCGTCCGTGCCTGTCAGCCGCTCCGAATGCCGGCTCGCGCGGGACGCGGGCTAGCGCGACGGAGTGTTCGGTACTCCTCGGTGCCGCCGACCCCGTCCTCCGCTCCCTCGGTCCGCCCCACGGCGACCGGCACCTCGGAGCCCCGCCGGAAGACGCAGAGCAACACGCTTTGCGCGCATCGGACAGGATGTGGGGGTGACGGCGAATCCGTGGTGGCGAGCTCGCAGAGGGCGAGTAAACAGTTGGCACGCTTGGGCGTTTGCCCTTTGCCTGTCTGCGATTGGAGCTCTTCTGACAGCGATACCTTCCAGTGGACCCCTTAGAATAGTGGCCCTATTTGTCGCTACTTGTGCAGCTGTGTCCGCAGCTGTGTGTCTTTTCATTGCCGAAAGAAAGCGACACGGTAAGTAAGCGGAGAGCGTGTGCACTATCGGCGCCAACTTCGACGAGGCAAGATCCCTCAGTGAGCCGTCCCTAATGCCGGATCTACGACGCGTCGCACGCCGCCTATCGCTCCGAGGTCACGGCGTCGACGGGCGTCCCCTACCGCCGGCTCCGGGGCACGCCCGACGCGCCGCTCTGTGCGCCTGAAGTTCCTCCGCGCGTCGGGTTATGGAGCGCGCAATCGGTGCGGCCCGCGGAAGCGACCGATCACGACGAGGCGCGACTCAGGCAGGCGCGGGACCTACGTAGACCCACATGTCGAGCGACTCACCCCGGAGGTAGAACGTGAGCTCGCCCACGCGCCGCCATCCGGCACGGTCGTAGAGAGCTATGGCCGCAGTAAGGGCCTTACCGACATCGAGGACCGGCAGCCTCCCCACCGCATGAGCGGCCTGCTCTGCCCCAGTCAGCAGCG
>JALYHF010000209.1 GCA_030776745.1 Actinomycetota bacterium
GGCCTGGGTCGCCAGGCGACGCTGAACCCTGCGGGATGGCCGCAGCTCCGCCGCTTCCTCGCCGCTGCCGCCCACCCGGTGACCTCCCCCGAGTTCCTCGCGCTCACCTGGGACGCCACCCTGACCACGCTGGCGTACGCGGTGCTCGGAACCGCGGTGGCGGTCGGCATCGGTGTGGTGGGCGGAGTCGTGATCTCCGAGAGCTGGTGGCGCCGGGCTTCCTCGGGCCGTCCCCGTCGGACCGGGCGAGCCGGGGAGGTCGGCCCCTGGTTGGCGTCTCGACTGGTGGTCGGACTGCCCCGCGGCGTCCACGAGGCGGTGTGGGGCCTCGCCCTGGTGGCCATCCTCGGCCTCGACCCACTGGTCGGCGTGCTCGCCATCGGGGTCCCCTACGGAGCGGTCACCGCCAAGGTCTACGCCGAGCTGCTCGACGAGGCTCCCAGAGGCGCGTTCGAAGCGCTGCGCACCGCCGGCGTTGGCCGCCTGCGGGCCCTCACCTACACCCTGGCCCCCCTCGCCTTCCCCGACATGTTGTCGTACGCCTTCTACCGCTTCGAATGCGCCATCCGAGGCGCGGCCATCCTCGGGATCATCGGCGCCGGAGGGCTCGGGTTCCAGCTCGCGTTGAGCTTCCAGTCCCTGCACTACGACGAGATGTGGACGCTGATCTACGCCCTGATGGCGGTGTGCGGTCTCGCCGACTGGTGGAGCTCCACCCTTCGCCGGCGCAGCGCCCTGCCCCCCCGTACCATCGCCGGGCTCTCCGACGCCGCCGACCCCGAGCAACGCCTCGTCGGCGCCACTCGGCCCGCGCTGCGCCGTGACCGCCGGCTGCACGCGTCGGGCGCCGTGGTGGTGGCGCTGGTGGTCGTGTCGCTGTGGCACCTCGGCGTCGACGTGTCCACCCTGTGGGCGCCCCGGGCCCAGCGCCTGGCCGGGGAGGTCGCCGCCTCGTCGTTCCCACCCGACCTCGGGATCGACGAGCTCGCCCGCCTGGTCGCCCTCAGCGTTCAGACCCTGGAGATGTCGGTGATCGCCGCCGTGGTGGCGTCGCTGGCGGGAACGGCCACGGCCTTCGTGATCGCCGGCGGCACGGAGGCCGAACAGCCGGCGGGAGCCCTGCGGCGGGTCGGGGCGGTGGCTGCCCGGGGAATCCTGCTGGTCTGTCGGGCCGTGCCCCCGCCGGTCGGGGCGCTGCTGTTGTTGTTCGTGCTCCTCCCCGGCCCGCTCCCCGGTGCCCTGGCGCTTGCGGTCTACAACGCCGGCATCCTCGGCCGACTGATGGCCGAGGTGGTGGAGAACCTCGATCCGGCTCCGGCCCGGGCGCTGCGCAGCCAGGGAGCATCGGCGGTACAGACCTTTTGCTACGCCATCCTCCCCCGCACCCTTCCCCGCTTCGCCGCCTTCGGGCTGTACCGCTGGGAGGTGACGATCCGCGAGACGGTGGTGGTGGGCCTGGTAGGTGCCGGCGGCCTGGGCCGGCTCCTCGCCCAGCAGCTGGCGGCATTCGACTACCGGGGGGTGAGCGCCACCCTGGCCGCGCTGGTGGTGCTGACCGTGGCCGTTGACGTGGTCAGCGCCTCGGTCCGCCGGGCGCTGCGCTGAGAGAGCGAGGCGACCGGGTCGAGGCTCAGCCGAGCAGGCCGCCCAGCAGGCCGCCCAGCACGCCCGAGTCCCCACCGCTCGATGCCTCCGCCCTGGGCGGAGCGGGCGGCGAGAGGAACCACGGGGTGCCGTCGCCGCCGGCGATGTAGGGGTTCTGGGGGCCGAAGCGCTGGTCCTTGGTCATCTCCGGGGCCTCCCGGGCGGCGTGGTCGAACGCCTCGTGGATCGACACCGCCCGGTCGCCGTCGGCGTCGCCCGCCCCGTTCAGCAGGGCCTGGTCGACCATGAGCCCGTTGAACACCGACTGGCGCCAGTCGCCCCGCTCGTAGCCCTTCTGGTCCTCCTGCGAGGCGGCGGTGAACAGCGTCCGGGGGCCGCTGACGCCGTCGTCGAAGCCGGCCGCCTCACAGCCGGCGATGTTGACCCAGAAGTCCCCCTTGACGTCGCGGAGGTAGCGGGCCAGCTCGCCGTCGGCGATGTGAAGGTTGTCGGTGGGCCAGATGAACTCGTCGTTGCCCTCCTGGTCGCCGTCGCGGGCCTGGTCGTTGGGCTTCTGCTTGACGTGTCCTGAGTACGAGAACACCGCGAACCCGTCGTCGGTGCTGACCTCGACCAGCCAGGCCAGGGCGCTGCGGATGGCGTCGGCGGTGGCCGCCTCGTTGACCAGCACCTTGATGTGGTCGTCGGGCCAGCCGTTGCGAAGCAGCGCCTCCCGCACGATGGCGGCGTCGCCGGCGCTGCCCGGCGTCGACTGGGTCCTGCCCTCGTACTCGCTGATCCCGATCACCACCGCCCACTTCTGGGCCTGGGGCGAGGGGGCGGCGCTGACGGCACCGAGCGGCGCCAGGACCAGCAGCCCGCTCAGCAGGGCGAGCATCACCTTGCGC
>JALYHF010000210.1 GCA_030776745.1 Actinomycetota bacterium
AGGGTGGACGACGTCCACCGCCAGCGAGCCGACGGTGGTGTGGGCTCCGGCCCTGGGCTCCTCGTAGGCGGCATCGGACGCCTCTACGGCCGAGATCGCCTCCTCGAAAGTCTGAGAGGTGCTGACCGTCCCCGACATCCACACCTCGTCGACGTCGACGGCACCCAGGACATCGTCGAGCTGGCCGATGTGGTCGGCGTGGGGATGGGTGATGGCGACCACGTCGATGCGTGAGACGCCAAGGTCCTGGAGTGCGGCGACGACGTCGCCACCGTCCTGGCGACCGGTGTCGATGAGCATGGTGGCGTCGGGTGCGACCACCACGGTGGCGTCACCTTGGCCGACGTCGAGGAAGTGGACCGCAAGTTCCCCCGCAGGTGGCGCCGGCGGCGGCGCTGGGGTCCCTTCACCTCGGCCACCCGAACCACCGCCGAACATCGAGGCTGCACTGCTCCCGCCGGCGCTCTCCTCGAGCGGGGCGCAGCCGGCCATCACGACCACGACGGTCAGCAGAACCCCAACCAGACCTCTCCTCGCGAGCTCGGTCATGTGACGCCTCCTTTACCGGAGGTATGCGCGTAGCAGGCCCCAGAACGCGACAGGTTCGCCCCTTCTTTCTCGCCGACCGTCGCAGCCTCAGGAAGCGAAGCCCGGTCGATGAGCTCTTGGACCCGGGCGAAGAAGACCACTCGATGCCGGTAGCTCCTCCAACGGAGATGGCCGACCTCGTGGGCGACCACCAGCTCCGCCACGCCCTTGGTTCTGCACTTGTGGGGGTCGACGTAAACGAGGAGCTCGGGCCCACTCCAGTCGGCGTTGCCCCAGGTGTTGGGGCCCACCGTCCGCCCGGTACGGGCCTCGTGCTCTTGCGCATTGACCACGGCCGCCACGGGCCCGAGCTTGGCCACCGCTGCGTAGTGACGGATGCGGTCCGCCACCCAGAAGGGCTCGGCGGCCTCGGCGGCCTCAGTGGAGCCCAGGCGGTGACGCAGAGCGAAGTGCCGGCGCTGAGTGAGCTCGCTCACGACCGCCAGCCCCGCTCGAGGGCCTGGCGTACCTCGTCCTCGCTCACCTCGAGTACCCGAGCCACCTCCGACATCAGCTCCGGTCTGAGGCGGCGGTTCCCCAGCTCGATGCGAGCCCACATGGTCCGATGGATGCCGAGAAGCCCTGCCAGGTCGGTCCTGCTCAGGCCCACCCGGGCTCGAAGATCGGCGATGGTGGCCGTGTCCCGGGTGGCCGTGGTGAGCTCGAGCACGTCCACCCCAAGCGCTCGGCCGAGAAGATGGAGGTTGTGCACCCCGATCCCCCGGCTGCCCTTCTCGTAGGAGATGAGGCTGGGGCGGCTGATCCCGACCTCGGCCCCCAGGGCATCATGGGAGAGGCCCCGAGCACGGCGCAGACGTCGTAGCGCGCCGGGGTCGAAGCTCGGCACCGCCTCCGTCGTGCTCTGGCGTTCGTCCACCATGTAGCGCCTCCAGTCACCGACAAGGTACGTCAGACGTATGAGCCAGCCCGGCGACCGATGGACGAAGGAGGCGGTGGGCTGCTCGAGGGAATGGCAGTGGCTCATGGTGTGCCCAAGAACAGCGTGGGGCTGGCCGTCACGAGGGCGCCGTCGACGTCGGCCAGCCCGTTGCGACGCAACGAGCTCAAATAGGACTGGAAGGTGCCACCGCTGACGCGGTAGCCGGCTCGCTCCGCCAGTTCGTCTCGGGTGATGCCCTCGGGGTAGGCCTCCACGAGAAGGTCCAGCATGGTCCGGGCGCCGGCTTTGAGGGCCCCCCGCCACACCTCGAGCAGCTCGTCGGTGCTCGCCGGCGACGCGGCCTGCACCCCGGCGCTGGCCAGCCCCGCCGGCGTGACCGTCACCCGCCCGCCCACCTCCTCGATGAGGCCGGCGGTCTTCAGCGCCGACCAGTAGGACTGGAAGGTCCCCCCGCTCACCTTGAACCCGCTGAGCGCTCCGGCCTGGGCTCGGGTGACGCTCATGGGGTGGTGGCGGGCGAGAGCGGCGAGGATCCGCCGAGCGCCGGCCTTGAGCTGCACCTCGTCGGGCCCAACTGCTGTCTCCTCATCGGGAGCCGCCCGGGCCACCGGGGGCGCCACGGTGGCCTCACGTCGGGCGCCACGGCCAGCCGGGCGAGGTCGAGGGGGCGCCGCCGGAGCGAGTGGGGCCGGTTGCGCCACCGCGGGGGCTGCGTAGCGGGCGGCGAGCTCCTGGAGCCGCCCCTCCAATGCCTCGAGGAGCTCGGCGAGGCCCATCCCGGCTGGCATGCAGGTCCTTCAGCGTCGCCTCGAGGTGGGACCGCTGCTCCTCGTCGAGGACCGGCACCTCCACCCGCTCGGGTGCCGGCTTCGCCGCCCGGGCCGCCCGCAGCTCTGCCTCCAGCTC
>JALYHF010000211.1 GCA_030776745.1 Actinomycetota bacterium
GGGCAAGGTCCGCCGGCCCGAGGTCCCGATCGCCGGGGACTGCCGCCTTGTCATCGAGGAGCTGGTCAAGGCCATCCACGCCATGGGCACGGGGGTGCAGCCCGACCGCACGGCCTGGATGGAGCAGATCCACTACTGGCAGGAGGAGTTCCCGCTCGCCTACCAGCAGTCGCACGACGAGGGCGACACCCTCAAGCCGCAGTTCGTCATCGAGCGGCTACGGGACTCGACGCCGGACGACACCATCGTGGTGTCGGGAGTGGGCCAGCACCAGATGTGGACGTCGCAGTACTGGAAGTTCGACCACCCCTACACCTGGGTCAACTCCGGAGGGTTGGGGACCATGGGCTTCGCCGTGCCGGCCGCCATCGGGGCCAAGGTCGGCCGCCCCGACCGCATGGTGTGGGCCGTCGACGGCGACGGCTGCTTCCAGATGACGGCCCAGGAGCTGGTCACGGCCAGCTCCGAGCGCATCCCGGTGAAGGTCGCCATCCTGAACAACGCCTACCTCGGCATGGTGCGGCAGTGGCAGGAGCTGTTCTACGAGGAGCGCTACTCGGAGGTGTACCTGTCGCCCGACCTGCCGGACTACGTGATGTGGGCAGAGGCGATGGGGTGCGTCGGCCTGCGGGCCGAGCATCCCGACGAGGTGCAGACCGTCATCGACAAGGCCAACGAGATCGACGACCGCCCGGTGGTGATCGACTTCCGCACCGACTCCAACGAGAAGGTGTACCCGATGGTCCCCGCCGGCGGCTCCAACGACGACATCATCCTCGGCCCCGCGCAGGGTGAGGGCGGGCGATGACGGCGGCAGGCGGGGCGGCGGTGCAGCACCACACGCTGTCGGTCCTGGTGGAGAACAAGTTCGGCGTGCTGGCCCGGGTGGCCAGCCTCTTCTCCCGCCGTGGGTTCAACATCTACTCCCTCGCCGTGGCGCCCACCGATGACGAGCGCTTCTCGCGCATCACCATCGTGGTCGACGTGGAGTCCAAGCCCCTCGAGCAGATCACCAAGCAGCTGAACAAGCTGGTCAACGTGGTGGAGATCGTCGAGCTTCATCCCGACGACTCGGTCGAAAGGGAGCTCCTGCTGGCCACCATGCGCGTGGAGCCGGGCACGCGGGGGCAGGTGATCGAGCTGGTCCAGGTGTTCGAGGGCAAGATCGTCGGCGTCGGGAGCCAGGAGGTGACGGTGATGCTGGCCGGTCACCCCTCGAAGGTCGACGACTTCGAGGAGCTCATGCGCCCGTACGGCATCGTGGAGCTGCAGCGCACCGGCCGGGTCGCGCTGCCGAAGTTGGAGCGGCAGGCCCCGCGTCTGCGCAGCGTGAGTGGGAAGGTGGGATAGCCGTGGCCGCGAGGATCTATTACGAGAACGACGCCGACCCGACCCTGATCGAGGGCCGCAAGGTCGCCGTCATCGGGTACGGCTCCCAGGGCCACGCCCACGCCCTCAACCTGCGGGACTCCGGCGTGGACGTCCGGGTGGGACTGCGGGAGGGCTCCTCGTCCCGGGCCAAGGCCGAGGCCGCCGGTCTGGCGGTGCGGTCGGTCTCCGAGGCCACGGCCGAGGCTGATCTGATCATGGTGCTCCTGCCCGACACCGAGCAGAAGGCGGTGTACGAGGAGTCGATCGAGCCCCATCTGGCAGAGGGCGACGCCCTCTTCTTCGCCCACGGGTTCAACATCCGCTTCGACCAGATCGTGCCGCCGCCCGGCGTCGACGTCGGGATGGTCGCGCCCAAGGGCCCCGGCCACCTGGTCCGGCGCACCTACACCGAGGGTGGGGGAGTGCCCTCGCTGATCGCCGTGGCCCAGGACGCCAGCGGCAAGGCCCGCGACCTGGCCCTGTCCTACGCCCACGCCCTGGGTGCCACCCGGGCCGCCGTGCTGGAGACCACCTTCGACGAGGAGACCGAGACCGACCTGTTCGGCGAGCAGGTGGTGCTCTGTGGCGGGCTCACCGAGCTGGTCATGGCCGGGTTCGACACGCTGGTGGGCGCCGGGTACCAGCCCGAGTCGGCGTACTTCGAGTGCCTCCACGAGCTCAAGCTCATCGTGGACCTCATGTACGAGAACGGCATCGCCGGCATGCGCTTCTCCATCTCGGACACCGCCGAGTACGGCGACGTGACCCGGGGGCCGCGCATCATCAACGCGGCCGTCCGCGAGGAGATGCAGCGCATCCTGGACGAGATCCGATCGGGCGAGTTCGCCGAGGAGTGGATCGCCGAGAACCAGGCCGGCCGGCCCCGGTTCAACGAGCTGCGGGCCAAGGGCCGCGAGCACCCCATCGAGAAGGTGGGCGCCCAGCTCCGCCAGATGATGCCCTTCATCTCCGCCGGCAAGGAGCGCCCCCAGGACGTCAGCGGCGGCTGACCCCCTTCCTCCAGCGGTTGCGAGTACATAGCGGGCGCTTTCCGCCCGTCATGTACTCGCAACAGCCTGTCGCAGGCCCGCGGTGTACTGGTCAGGTGACCGATCACGAGATCAGCGAGCTCGCGAGCCGGCAGTACGGCTTGTTCTCCCGGTCGCAGGCATTCGAGTGCGGGGCAGGTGATGACCGGATCAAGCAGCGGCTCCATGCCGGTCGCTGGATGGCGATGGCGCCGGGGGTTTACGGCCTGCCGGGCTGGCCCGACTCCTGGCGGCGCCGGCTCATGCTGGCTCATCTCGACGTTGGTCCCGACTCGGTGGTCTCGCACGAGGCGGCCGCCGCCCTTCATGGCGTGGCGACGTTCGGGCCCGGACGGCTCGTCCTCACCGTGGCCCATGGTCATCACGAGCGGTGGAGCCCCGGGCTGGTCGTGCACCAGTCCACCGACCTGCGCCCGTGCCACTGCACGGAGGTGGACGGCCTACCCGTCACGACGGTGGCACGCACCCTGTTCGACCTGGCCGGCGTCACGACATCGAGGGCTCGGTTGGAGCGGGCCCTTGATGATGCCCACGCACGCCGCAGGTGCCGCGTCGAGGAGGTGAGGGTGTTGTACGACGAGCTGCGTCGGCCGCGGAAGCGGGGCATGAGGTTGCTGGGGGAGGTGCTGGCCGAGCGAGGGCCGGGCTATGTGCCACCTGAAAGCCTTCTCGAGCGGCGGCTCCTGAAGGTCCTCGGCAACGCCGCTCTGCCGACGCCGCGACGGCAACATCCGTTGCCATGGCGGCCCGAGGCCGAGGGTCGGATCGACTTGGCCTACCCGGCGGCTCGCGTCCTGATCGAGGCAGACGGCCGGCGGTGGCACACGCGTATGAACGACTTCGACGTGGATCGCTCTCGGGACAACGAGGCCCTGAACCACGGATGGCGGCCCTACCGCTTCACGTGGAGACAGATCACCAAGGCGCCGGCTGAGGTCGTCCGCACGGTCCGCCAGGCCCTCGCCTTGGTGCCTTGATCGGAGTATCG
>JALYHF010000212.1 GCA_030776745.1 Actinomycetota bacterium
CGGGCAGCCAGAGGCGAGCCCTCGCCGTGCTCCACTGGTGCTCGCCTTCGCCGCCGTGCTCGAGGCCCCACCAGCCGTCGGCGAACTGGGCCCGGCCCCACACGTCCTCGTCGTCCACCCGCAGCCCGGAGAGCCGCACGCCGAGGGACCGCCGGTCGCCCCGGCCGGCGACGGTGGTGGCGCCCTCGAGGTCCACGGCGACGAAGAGGTCGGCGAACAGCACCTTCGAGCAGGCTGCCCCCACCCTGTCGCCGCCCTCCACCGCCTCCACGAGGGGCCGCAGCCAGCCCGGCTCGACCTGGGCGTCGTTGTTGAGCAGGGCCACGTGGTCGACGCCTTCGAGGTCGGCCATGGCCAGGTTGCAGCCGCCGGCGAAGCCCAGGTTGGCCCCCGCTCGCAGCACGCGGATCTCGGGGCGCTCGGCGCCGAGGTGCTCCACCAGGGCGTGGTCGCCGCCGTTGTCGACCACCACGACCTCCAGGCGGTCGGCCGGCCAGTCGACCCGCCGCAGGCTGTCCAGGCAGCGCAGGGTGTGCTCGCGCCCGCCGTAGTGGACGACCACGACGCGCACGCGTGCTGCTCCGCCCCTGGGCCGCGCCGACCGGCCCACCGCCGGCTACGGCGTCAGGGCGTCGGCTTGGGCAGCGCGCTGGATGACCTGGTCGATGAAGCCGTAGTCCTTCGCTTCCTCGGCGGTGAACCAGCGGTCGCGGTCGGAGTCGGCCTCGATGCGCTCCACCGGCTGTCCCGTGTGCAGGGCGATCCGCTCGGCCATCATGCGCTTGAGGTAGATGATCTGCTCGGCCTGGATGGCGATGTCGGCGGCGTGGCCCTGCATGGCGCCGGAAGGCTGGTGCATGAGGATCCGCGAGTGGGGCAGGGCGTAGCGCTTCCCCGGAGAACCGGCGCACAGCAGGAACTGGCCCATGGAGGCAGCCAGGCCCATGCAGACGGTGGCCACGTCGCACGGCACGTACTGCATGGTGTCGTAGATGGCCAGGCCGGCGGTGACCGAGCCGCCCGGAGAGTTGATGTACATGCTGATGTCGCGCTCGGGGTCCTCGGCCGCCAGCAGCAGGAGCTGGGCGCAGATGAGGTTGGCGGAGGGGTCGTCCACCTGGGTGCCCAGGAACACGATGCGTTCCTTGAGAAGCCGCTGGTAGATGTCGCTGGAGCGGTCGACGAAGTTGGTCTGGCCGACGCCGGCCGGGAGGGGTGATGGCATGGGCAAAGGCTACCGGAGCTTGGTGAGCACGTAGCCGTCGACCGGCGTGTTGGACACGGTGGAGGGCGCCTTCAGCTCCAGGTCCAAGCGCAGGCGGGGATCGCCCAGCACCATGGTCTTGACCTCCCGGCAGCGCAAGCGGATCAGCTCGTGGAACACCGACACGCCCTCCGGCGGGGGGACGGTGAGCAGGGCCTGGTCGGACACCTCCGACCCCGACGTGCGCCCCGTGAAGGTCCCTCCGAGGGTGGTCGGGCTCTGCGCCAGCCCGGTGCGCCGGCCGCTCAGGTCGGCCGTTCCTGTGGGCGGGCAGGCCACGAACACGTGGGCCCCCACGGGAAGGGCCTCCACGAGGGGGGGAATGGTGACGCCGGGATCGTGGCGACGAAGCCGCTCCATGCTGTTGTGCCACTCCACGATGCGCTCGTCCGGCACGACTCCCGACGTGGTGGCGTAGCGCAGCCCGGCCGGCAGGTAGGCGGCCAGGAGGGGCACCATCTGCAGGTCCGGGGAGATGACCAGGTCGGCGGGCCCCAGCCGAGCGGAAGCCGCCTCCGCCACGGCCTTGGCGTTGCTCTTCAGGTACGGGGGGGTCTTCACGGCGATGGGCGCCGAGAGGAAGGCGGCGACCGCCAGCGCCGCCACCGCCGGCCGCCCACCGCGGGCCAGGCCGGCGGCCAGGACGAGCAGGATCGGCGGCACCACCACGGCCAGGTACCGGTAGGCCCAGACCGAGCTGGCCCAGCCGGCGGCCACCACCACCGCCACCATCATCGCCGTCACGGCCACGGCCACGGCCGTTCGGCTCCACGGCCGGCGCAGCACGATGGCCAGCCCGACCCCGGCTCCGAGCCCGAGCACCACCACCCCCTCGACATCGCCGACGGTGCGGGCCACCTCGTCCCGCACCAGGTCCAGCGTCGGCTTCTGCGCCCACGGTTGCAGGTCCTCGCCCACCTGGTACGCCAGCGTGGGCAGCCATGGCGCGTAGGCCAGCCCCACCGCGGCGAAGGCCAGCGCGGCGTCGAGGAGGAGCCGGCGCCGGTCGGCACCGAGGACGAGGAGAGGGACGAGGCCGAGGCCGGCGGCCCCCGCCACCAGAAGCCCCCAGTTGTGGGTGTAGAGGAGCAGGACGAGGAACACGGCGAAGGCCGGCAGGTAACGCCGGCGCCGGAAGACGAAGGCGTGAAGGTAGGTGGCGGTGACCAACAGGCTCAACAGGGCGGCCATCGAGTACATGCGGGTCTCGGTGGCGTAGAAGGCGAGGAAGGGGTTCAGCACGGCCAGGAGGGCGCACATCCAACCGGTGCGACGGCCGAACAGGCTCCAACCCGCCCACAGCGCAGCCGGAACCACGGCCAGCGCGAAGAGCAAGGAGAGCACGTGGGTCTGGGCGTCCGACGACCCGAAGACCGACATCCAGAGGTGCAACAGCAGGTAGTAGAGCGGGGGCGAGCTTTCCTGGCGAAGCAGGTCCGGGATGCTGGCCAGGGAGTGCGAGGAGATCCCGGCGGCGATGCCCTCGTCCAGCCAGAACCAGGTGCGCCAGGCCCTCCCCCACAAGAAGGCGACCACGGCGACCAACCCGGCCAGCGCCGCCATGTCGCCCAGCAGAGGCGCCCGGGCCCCGGAGGGTCGCTCCCGAGTCTCCCCCGTCGGAGGCTGAGGCGACGGCGTCTCCCGCCGCCCGTCCGCCTCGGGGCCCTCGGCGGGCTCCACCACCCGGGTCTGGTCGGTCACCTCGGCCACTCGTTCCTCTCCGTGGCGAGCATGGGGCCCATGGTGAGCGCGGTCAGGAGAACCACTTCAGGATGCGGATGGCGCCCATCTTCGCCGGCTGGCGGTGGGCGGAGACGTCGAAGAGGAAGTCCTCGGCGATCATCCGCCAGTGGTACGGGACGAGGGGCGACACCTTGAGGGCATCGGCCAGGCGCATGGCGGCCAGGGTGGGGGCCTTCGGGAGCGAGGCCACCCGAGCACCGGTGCCGGCCTGATCGATGACGTGCTGGTACACCTCCCGAAGAGGCTTGACCTCGTCCGAGCCCACGTTGGACACGGTGGACCCCTCGTGGGCCGGGCTGGCCAGGCAGGCCTCGGCCAGGGGGGGCGTACACGAACTGGTAGCGCTTGTCTCCCTTGCCCACCACCCACACCTTGCGCCCTTCCCGGATGAAGTCGAAGAGGATGGCCAGGAGGCCGAGCCGCCCGCTGTCGATGATGGTGGGGCTGCGCAGGACGATCGAGTCGAAGTCCCCGGTGTGGCGGGCCAGCATCTTCTCCGCTTCCCACTTGGAGCGTCCGTAGACCTCGACGGGGCACGGCTCGTCGTCCTCGGTGACCGGCCGGTGAAGGCCTCTGCCCCAGAGGCAATTGGAGGAGATGAAGACGAACTTGGGCACCCCCTGGGCCGCAGCCGTCTGCGCCAGCAGACGCGTGCCGCCCACGTTGGAGCTCCACACGGCTTCCTGGTCGTCGACGGCGTGAGCGAGCAGGGCGGCGCAGTGGAGGACGGCGTCGAACCGGTGCTCGGAGAACAACCCCTCGACGAGGCGGCGATCCGTGATGTCGCCCTGTACCGAGCGCAGCCTCGGATGCGTCGTGGCGTCGGGCTGGACGTCGACGCTCACACAGTCGAAGCCCTCGTCGAGGAGCCGCCGCTTGAGGATCCCCCCGAAGAAGCCGGCGCCACCGGTGACGAGGACGGTCATGCCCGGCCCGTCAGCCGGATGGCGCCACGGCGCGCCAACGTCTCCCCACCCGGCATCTGATCGAGCGTAGTGGGCTCGGCCCCGTGCCTGCGAGCACGCCACCCGCACGCCCGCGCGGCCGGCACGGGCGCCGATGAGCCGTCGGAGGTGAGGACGAAAGCGCACCGGTGTTTCGGTAGTCTCCCGGCGTGGCCACGGTCGTCGAGCGGGACGTCGTCCCGGCGGCGGTGAGCCAACGGGCGCCGCTCGAGGTGTGGCCCGCCGTGGGCGTGGCCGCCGTCGTGACGACGGGGTTGGTGCTGCGGTTCGTGTGGCTCTCGGACCTCTGGCTGGACGAGGTGCTCAGCGTCAACATCGCCCGGCTCCCGCTCTCCCAGATCCCCGAAGCGCTGCGCCACGACGGGGCGCCGCCGCTGTACTACTTCCTCCTGCACGCCTGGATGGCGGTGTTCGGGACTGGTGACGTGGCCGTCCGGGCCCTGTCCGGCGTCACGTCCGTGGCCACCCTGCCGCTCCTCTTCCTCGCCGGCCGCCGCATCGGCGGGGCGACAGCCGGCACGGCGGCGTTGGTCCTGGCCGCGTCCAACCCCTTCGCCATCCACTACGCCGTCGAGGCCCGGATGTACAGCCTCGTGGCCCTGGAGTGCACCGTGGGCGTCCTGGTGCTCCTCGCCGCCCTGGAGAACCCCAGCTGGCGAAGACTGGCGGCGGTGTCGCTCGTCACCGGCGCCCTGCTCCTCACCCATTACTGGGCCCTGTACCTGCTCGTCAGCGTGGGGGCGTGGATGGCGCTCCGAGCCCGGCGTGAACCCGACCCAGCCGGGAGGGCCGCCCGTCGGGTCCTGGCCGCCCTCGCCGTCGGCGCCTTGGCCTTCGTGCCGTGGCTCCCGTCGTTCCTGTTCCAGGCCGCCCACACCGGCGCGCCGTGGGGCCAGCTGCCGCGTCCCGGCGTCCTCGTCGGCCTCTTCCGCGAGTTCTCGGGAGGTGGCGGTCACGGGGCCGAGCTGCTGGCCTTCGTCCTGTTCGGGCTCACGGTGCTGGCCCTCTTCGCCCGACCCCTCGTCGGCGGACGGGTCGAGCTCCGCCTGCCCCCCTCTCCTCCGCCCAGTGCCCTCGCCGGGATCGTGCTGGCCACGGGGGCGCTGGCGGTGGCCGCCGGCTTGGCTTCTCGCACGCCCTTCGCCGGTCGCTACCTCGCCATCGTCCTGCCTCCCTTCCTCCTGCTGGTCGCGCTGGGCGTCGTCGTGTTGCCGGACGGCAGGGTCCGCGGCCTGGTCCTCGCCGTCGCCTCCCTTCTCGGGTTGGCCGTCGGGGTGGGACACGCGGGTGTCAACCGAACGCAGGCTGGCGAGGTGGCCCGAGCGATCAGCGAGGGCGGACGGCCGGGGGATGTGGTCGCCTTCTGCCCGGACCAGCTGGGCCCCGCCGTCAATCGGGTGCTGGCCCGCACGGCGCCGCCCGGCCTCGTCCAGGTCACCTACCCCCGCGGGCGGTCACCGGAGCGGATCGAGTGGGTGGACTACGCCGAGGCCATCAGGACCAGCTCCCCCGCTGCCTTCGCCCGCCGCCTGGTGGACCGGGCCGGCCCCGCCCACGACGTCTGGCTGTACTGGGGCCGGGGGTACCGGCCCTTCGGTCGGCGCTGTTCGGCCTTGGCCGCCCACCTGGAGTCCCTGCGCCCCACGGCAACGATGGTGAGGGCTCCCAAGGTCGTCACCCGCTTCGAGCACGGCACGCTCACCCGATACGCGCCCTCCTGACGGCGACCCCCCGGCGGCGGGCCGCTGCTCGGAGTGACGACCGGCCCGGGCGGCAGCCAGGTCGGCCACCAGCACGCCGATGGCGATGCAGCTGGCCAGATCGAGGGGAGCGCGCAGGCGGGGGGCGGCCACGCTGACGATGGTGGTGAGCGGGAACACGACGGCAGCGAGGAGCAGTGGCCCGGCACCAGGGCGGCGGCGAAGGGCCCACAGCCCGATCATGCCGAAGGCCGTCACGACGTACACCGCCGGCAACGTCGCCCGGCGGGCCCGCAGGCTCCGGCCGTCGAGCTGCTCGGGGGCCTCGTTGTAGCGGGGTTCGAGCTCGAAGACGGAGGCGATGTTCCTGGCCGCCACCTCCAAGACCTGCCACGGGTCGTCTCGGAGGGACGCCAGGGCGTGGCGCCGGAGGGCCGCGTCCAGAGCGACCTCGTTGGTCACACCGGCCCGGAGCGCCTCGAAACGACGGTCGAACACCGCGTCCACGAAGCCGCCGCTGGCCTTGGCCTCCGGTGAGTACACGGCCGCCAGGTTGAAACCGTTGGAGGTGACGAGCACCGGGCTGCCGAGGCGGGCCCAGTTGCGGGCCAGCCACGGCGTCAGCACGAGGGCCACCGTCGCCGTGAAACAGAGCGCCCGCCGCCAGCCCAGCCGTACCAGCACCCAGACGGCGAGGGCCACGGCCAGGAACTGGCCGCTCGGTCGCGTGAGCACCAGCAGTCCTGTCGTCACGCCAGCCCACGTCGCCCGGCGCTCGAGAAGCAGGAGGATGGTGGCGAGGAGCAGGAGGAGCCCCAGCGGCTCGCTGAGTGGCGGGCCGTCGTTGGCCACGAGGGGCGGGAACACCGCCGCCAGCAGGCCGGTCACGACACCGGCGCGCCACCCACCCAGCCGGGCAGCCACGGCGGCGGCGAGCACGACCACCACCGACCCCAGGGCGACGTTGAGGCCGACGGCCGCGCCCAACCGAGGCCCGGTCAGCGCGTACAGCCCTCCGAGGAGCAGGGGGTACAGCGGTGGGCGGAAGGCGGTGGGGTGCTCGAAGCCGAACGGGAACGGGTGGACCAGCCCACGCCCCTCGGCCACCGCCGCCGCCATCCCGTGGTAGTGGTGGGCATCGGACACGGGCTCATAGCCCGGGAGGACCACCATCACGTACATGATCCTGACCACGAGGGCAACGAGGCCGATCGCACCTAGCCACCACCAGCGGCCGCGTCGTTCCCCCGGGACGGCGCTCTCCGGCTCGGAACGCCCTCCGGTCACCTACCCAACCGTAGTGCCCGACCGGCGGGTGCCGCCCTCTGTCCTCCCACGAAAGACGGTTCCACCGATCGGTCGCTGGGCATAACCCCTTGGACCACGCCGGACAGGGGCCACACGCCCCGCGGCGCAGGAGACGACGAGAGGAGAGCCATGTCGGAGAGCAACACTCCCACCAGCGATCCCGGGTCGGAACCGGGCGGGACGTCGGTCACCAGCGGGCCGAACAACCCGAAGGAAGCCGAGCCCGACGCCGTGCA
>JALYHF010000213.1 GCA_030776745.1 Actinomycetota bacterium
CCTCGCGGCCTCGGTCACCAGCCCGTCGCCGGAGCTAGCGGGCCGACTGCGGCGCAGCGCCAGCGAGGTCGCCGAGGACCTCAGCCAGCTCGCCTACGCCCTCGACAAGCTGCTCTCCCGCTCGCTGCGAGGCATGTTCGACGGGCGCTCCACGGTGCCGATGCGCTGGGACGGGCCCGGCGTCGTGCTCGACCTCTCGGCGGTGCCCATCGACTCCGAGGCGCTGCCACTGGTCATGGTGGCCGCCGCCGGATGGCTGTCCCAGCTCATGGCGGGGCCCGGTCCCAGGCGGGTTCAGGTCATCGACGAGGCGTGGGCGCTGCTCGGCAACCGTCACACCGCCCGCTACCTCCAGACCTGCTTCAAGCTGGGCCGGACCTACGGCGTCGCAAACGTGTGCATCGCCCATCGGCCCTCCGACCTCGGCGCCCAGGCCGACGACGGGACGGCGACGGCCAAGATCGCGGTCGGGCTGCTGGCCGACGCCGCGACCAAGATCCTGCTCCGCCAGGCGCCCGACCAGCTCGAGGCGGCGACCACGAGCTTCGCCCTCTCCGAGCCCGAGCGCCATATCGTCGGCCACCTCGCTCGCGGCCGGGCGCTGTGGAAGGTGGCGGGCCACTCGGCGGTGGTGCACCACATGCTGGGCGACGTCGAGTCGGCCATGTGCGACACCGACTCCCGCATGGCCGCCGCCTCCTCGATGTCACCTCAGGCGGCGTGATGGCCATCCTGGACCGCAACCGCATCGTGGCAGCGACCGACTTGGCTGCCCTTGCCGACGAGCTGCTGGGGCCGAGGCGCGGCACCTCCCGTTCGCCGACGTGGGCGTGCCCCAGCCCGCAGCACGCCCAGACGGGCCGGACGCCGCCGGTCAGCGTCTTCCGGGCCCGCAGCGGCGAGGAGCGCTGGCGCTGCCACGGCTGCGGGATCGGCGGCTCGGCCGTCGACCTGATCATGGCCGCTCGCCAGGTGCCGGTCCGCCAGGCGATCGAGGAGCTCGGGCAGCGAATTGGGCTGCTGGGGCCGGACAGATCCGCTCGCAGCCTCCCGCTCCCGCGGGCCCGTGTGCGTGTCGCCCCGCCAGCCCATGGCGACGGCGACTTGGAGGGGCTGGCGAACTACGTGGACGAGTGCGCCCAGCGCCTGTGGCGGCCGGACGGCCGGAAGGTCCTCCGGTGGCTCACCGAGTCCCGAAAGCTGCCTCGGGAGGTCCTGCGCCACAACAGGATTGGTGCCGACCCCGGGCGGCGGTACCAGGACCGCCCGGACGGCATGCCCTCCGCGGGCTCGGCCGCCGTGCTCCCGATTCACGAGAACGGACGACCGGTCTTCGCTCAGCTCCGCGCCTTGGATCCGCCCCCCGGCCGTCCGCGCTATCTCAACGCCGCGGCTCGACTCGCGCCCAATCCCCGCCTCGGCTTCTACGAACCGATCGAGGCCGTAGGTCGCTGCGTTCTCGTCACCGAGGGCGTACTCGACGCCCTGTCGGCGAACGCCGCCGGGTTCCGAGCCGCTGCCGTGCTCGGCGCCACGGTGGCCGCCTCCAGGGCGGTGAACACAGCTGAGAATGGCGCGACCACCCGCCTGGCCGGTCTACGTGCGACCCTTGTCATCGCGTTCGACGCCGATGGGGCGGGCGATCGAGCGGCAAGGGACCTCCTTCGTGATCTCCATGACAAGGGGCTATGCACTGCTCGCCTCCACGTCCCCGCTGCCTTCAACGACCTCAACTTGTGGATGCGCCGGTCCGATGATTGGCCGCATACGTTGAGAACTGCGACGCGATCCGCAATCGCCGTTACACCTCACGCGTGCCAGCTCAGCCGCCAAACTTGAGTAGCCACGCACGCAGCCGAGCGATTGGACCCGACCGGACCCCGAGTGGCAGTTCCCTGCTGAACCTCGATAAGGGGTAGGCCGTGGAGTCCTCATGAGGGGTCACCCGCTCTCGCAGCCCATGTCGTTGTTATCTCCATCGAGGCGGTGTGGGTCGGGTGGAAGCACGCGGAACCGACGATGGGAGATGCTCCCGCAGTCGAGGTCCGGCGGTGTAGACGGGATGCAGATGTCGGGATACGCACCGTCGCAGCCACCACCGGATGCCCCTTCCATGGTTGGTGGTGAAGGCGGCGGCATGCTCGTCTTGGTCGGAGTCGCCTGGGAGCACGCCGACCACAGCCCGAGGCCGCCTCTCTGGCCTGCCGCTGAAGGGCAAGGAACTCGTCCACGTGGGCGACGTTCGGGGGGTAGGTGGCGACTGAGGCGTAGCCCTCACGCACGAGCGCAGCGTTGACGAAGAGCCCATCGGGTAGCCGGTACACGTACGCGAGGCTGCGCCAGAAGCGATCGAGACGCTCCACGTCGTACACGAGGCGCACCGCCGTCCTGACCGGGAGCTGCTGCCTCATGTAGGCCGATGCCTGCTGGCCATAGCACTCGGCGCCGCCGTACACCTCAGGAGTGTCGATGCCAATGAGCCGCACCCGCTCTCCACCGGTGACCTCGATCGTGTCCCCGTCCACCACCCGGGAGACCGTTGTGTCCTCGCCGGGTGGCATGTCCACGGGCGAAGCGGTGATTGGGGGCGTCGGCAGTGTCGTGGTCGTCGACGCCTCTTCAAAGGTGGTGGAGGCGGGCGGGATCAAGGTCCGCGAGGGCGTCGTGGACGTCGTCCCGCCGGTTGCCGTTGTCTCTTCCGTGTCCTCTGCGAAGGGTGCCAGAACGAAGCCCAACCAGATGGACGCCGTCCCAACAACAGCGATGGCCGTCCTCCACCGTGGCTTGCCGGTGGTCCACATCCAGGCGAGCGTGACCAGCCACGGCGCAAGAACGACGAGCAGCAGCCGCCTGCCCCAGGTCCAGCGCTGGAAGGCCGCCCACAGCCGTATCAGCACCTCTCGAACCATATGGATGGTCGGCAAGAGGTAGGGCAAATGTCAACAGGACCGCCTGCTTCCCTTGACGCCCTAGAGGGCTTGAAGGAGACGCGCCGGAGCCGCCACACTGGCTCCGAGCGCCCTCGTTCGTCCGAGCGACAGGACGACCTCGCCAGCCGGTGGGGGCGTGACTGCACCTCCTCCCAACGGCACGACCGCCTTGAGGGAACCCCGTTGAGTGGTTCGCTGATCTGTCCCAGCTGCCGGGGGCCCCTGCCAGCCTGATGGCTGCCGTGGCGAGCTGCTGCATCCGGCACGGGAGCTCACCCGTCCGATCGGGATCCGCCGCG
>JALYHF010000214.1 GCA_030776745.1 Actinomycetota bacterium
CAGTGTCCCGGCAGCTTCGGGCATGACGGCCAGGGTGGCACACCGGCTCCTCATGGTGGAAGCGACCGAGTCCTCCGGAATGGGACCGGGTGGGGCGGTCGGAAACTCTCTCCGACCCTGAAACTCCGTCATCGAGGAGCCGAGTCCTAGAACGAGGTGTCGACGAGCGTGAAGAAAAGCAAGTAGGCGCCGAGAGCAAGCACAACGACAGCTATGAGAAAGATCAGCAACCACGTCACTAGTCTCATCGCGATGTCACCTGATCTTGTCCCGCGGTGACGGCGTGAGATCCACTGAGACGTCGAAGTCGTAGAACTCCCACACGAAACTCTGTTCAGAGCCGATCGGGTGATAGCTCAGCCGGCAGGTCCGACCAGAGTCGTCGTTCCAAACCTCCAGAGGAACTCGATCGAGCTCAGGTGGTGCACTCAACTCCGCGAGGTCGGCTGTGGCGCGGTAGTGCACGGTGTCTGTGCCCCCGAACCTCCTCGGGACCAGGCGACTTCGGTCGCTAGACGAGCGAGGAGGCGTGGTGGACGAGGACGATCCGGCGAAGGACGCCGCTCGGGAGATCGCCGCAGCAGCACGTGCGGTGGCTAGCGGCGTGGCCGTAGCGGCGAGGGCCAAGGTGGAGCGCCAGGCCGACCGGGCCTGCGAGGAAGCTCGGCGACTGGAGGTTCGGAGCCGGGCCACCGATGCCTGACTGGCGTCAAGAAGCGTGACCGGCCGCAGGAAGTGCCGCCTCAGGACGTCGAAGCGGCGCTGGCAACCAAATTGATCGGATTGCCACCGGCATAGAGGCAGGCATGGGCCTCCTCCCCCGACGGCTCCTGCTGGGTCCATCGGCCCAGTTCGGGCTGGAAGTAGTGCGCCCCCGGCTACGGTTACGTCTTCTTCAGAAACCAGTATACACCGAACAGCCCTACACCAAGTGAGACAAGCCCGAGAAGGATAACTCGAATATCGACGATCACGAACCCAACCACAAAGATTACTAGACCTGCGACAGCGAGGAGTATGCCCTGAACGATCATCCTAGGTAATTTTTTCTGGTCTTGCCTAATTTGAGGCTCTCACAATATTCACGTCCAGCCCGACGATATCGGCGGTGAGCTGGGCGTTATCGACTACACCCTCACGAATGCCACCATCCTTGGCGAAGTCGCCGACAACATCCTGGAAGCATCCAATCGCCGCTCCAACGCCTGCCCTCTGCCACCTGTCAACATCATGAGGAACACCCAGATGAGTCTAGGCGGCCAGTTGAAGTACCGCCGCGCCACCCGCTTATCCAGCCGTGTCGGGGCCGACAACGGGAACACGGACACCCCAGGCGCCTGCATAGAGGTGGACGACCCGGCACAGTCGCCTGCCGGCTGCCGCCCGCCCACACCGCGAAGGGATAATCGGTACTCCGGGTCGGTACGGCCCTGGGAGGACCGGGATCTCTCGTAGGCAGTGCCGAGCGGCACCTCGGTGCGGCTCGCAGTGCGGACTCCCAAACCCGCGATCGCCGGATCGGTCGGCCGCCTGTGGCCCGCGTCCGTGGATAGGTGCGCCTCAACCCGGCGTTCCAGGGCAGGCGCCTGAGAAGGGTCTGGCCTGGCCGGTGTTCTCGGATACCGCCGCTGCGTCACCGAACGTCTGCGGGCGGCAGCATGACCACGATGGACCTGCCGCGATCGTTAGAGCAACGGACTTCCGACGCCCGTTCCAAGCTCGAGGCCCGGCATGCGGACGCCTGGGTCGCCTCCGCATCGTCGTCGGGGACACCTCACCTGGTGCCGTTGTCGTTCGCCTAGAACGGGCGCATCTTATCGTCGCCACGGAGAAGACAGCCGTTACCACTCGGAACATCATTGCGACGGCTCGTGCTCGCGTCGGGCTGGGTAGTACACGTGACGTGGTGATGGTCGACGCCATCCTCGACAGAGACATCCCAGTTGGCGAGGCACCAGATCACCTTCCCGAGCAGTACGCCGATCAGGCCGACTGGGACCCGAGGTCTGCGGGAGGTGAGTTGAGTTTCCTGCTGCTGCGGCCCATTCGGATCCAGGTGTGGCGAGACGCCAATGAGATCGAGGGCCGCACCGTTCTGCGAGATGGAACATGGCTCATCTGATCCTCGAGGTGGACCAGAGCAACCCGACAGGGTGCCGAGAGCGCGGCCTGTGCGCCTTGGTGCCTCGGTGCTGGCGTCCCGGCACATCCTGAAGTGCCGACCGCCAGTCGGCGGTAGGGGATGCAGCGCCCGCGGGCGTCGACCCAGCGTTCGGTGCGACCTCGCGCCGATGGACAGCGCCGCACGTTCTGGGACGCGGCATGTCCCCCGCTCCAACCGAGCGGATCGCCGATTCCGCGCTGGTCTCCGAGGAGCGGCGGAGATCGGGCCGGCTGCGCCGATCAGCAGATCCGTGCATGCTCCAGGGGGAGTGGTGTCGAGATCATGAGATCTCGTGCTCCTCTGCCCACCCGGCGACGACACGGGATATGTCCATGAA
>JALYHF010000215.1 GCA_030776745.1 Actinomycetota bacterium
AGCAGCGTCAGGCCAATGTGACCGACCCAGACCAGCCGCATGCTGCGGGCCCGGAACCGCTTCGTGCAGGGCTACAACGCCCAGGCAGCGGTGTCGGAGGACCAGGTGATCGTGGCCGCCGAGGTGACCAACGCGGCCAACGGCTCCACCATGTTCGTCCCCCTGGTGGCTGCCACCGAGGCCAACCTCGACGCGGCGGGCAGAGCTGAGGCCGTCGGCGCCTATGCGGCCGACGCCGGCTACTGGAGCGTGCCCAACGCCACCCTGGCCACCGACGCCGAGATCCTCATCGGCCCCATGCCCGCCACCCAAGGCATCACCGATCCCGACGACCCGCGCATCCGGAGCGCAATGAAGTGCTGGCGCGCCTTGAGGCGGGTGAGCTCACGCTTCGGGCGGCCGCCGCCGAGATGGCGATGGATCCGGCCAGGATGCCCGCGAGGCCGGTGACGGGCTCGCCGATGTGGAGTCCGCTGTCGTCGAGGTGAACTCGTGGATCCGCCCATCGTGGGCCGAGCCCCGCACCCTTGAGCACGGCGAGCGTCCGGCGCACGGCCCCCGCCACCCCACGTAGCGGAGCAAGGCGATGGCGTCGGTCAGAGCGGAGGCGAGGCTCTCGGTGACCGATTCAGTGCCCAGCAAGCTGGTGGTAGCGGAGGTGAAGAGGCTGGAAACGTCGTGCTGGCGCAGGAAGGAGGTCAGGCCGATGATGAAGTCGCGCAGTCCCCTCTGTGTGGTGACGCGCTCGAGGGCCGACAGGTTGTCGATGACGATCCGGCGGGGCCGGAACTCGTCCAGGAGCTGGCGGATGCTTGCGTAGTGGTCTTTCATGGAGGCAACCTCGGCGTGGTCGCTCACCACGCGGAGGAGACCGGAGCGCTCCATGGCGTCGAGGTCCATCCCCCAGCTGAGGGCGTTCCTCAGGATTTGGTCGCGGCTCTCCTCGAACGACTACAGCAGGCAACGCTCGCCCGCAGCGACCCCGGCGGCAACGAAGGTGCTGGCCATGATGGTCTTGCCGACGCCCGTGGGGCCGGACACGAGAAGCCCCTTGCGATGCCTGCGGCTGTCGGCGACGGCGCATTTCAACCTAGATTGATGCGCCTATGCCGCCTGCCGGATCCCTCCGAAGCCGGCACGATCGCCGCCGGTGGCCCGTTCCCGTTCTACCGCTGCCCTCCGGCCGGCGCACGATGGCCGAGGTCGTCCAAGGCCAGGCCGCCCGGCTGGGGAGCCGGCCGTTCCTCGTCCTCCCCGACGCCCGTCTCAGCTTCGCCGGCGCCGACGAGCTGGCCAACCGCACGGCCAACGTGTTGCGCGAGCTGGGCTGCGAACGTGGCGACATCGTGATGACCAGATGCGACAACGGCTGGGCCATGGTCGCCACCTTGGTTCGCCTGCGCCAAGCTTGGAGCCGTCCTCATGCCGGTGAACGTCCTGCTCACCGGACGTCCGCTGGCCAACGTCATGGCCGCGGCCGGCGCTCGGGTGGCGGTGTGCGACGCCCACCTGTTGGCGTCGCTCGAGGCCGTGCGCCACTCGCTGCCGTCGCTCGAGACGGTGTTGGTGGCCGGGACCGCTCCGTCGTCGTCAGGCCGTGGGCTGTCGCTCGACCGGCTGGTCGACATGGCGTCGTCGAGCAGGCCGCCGCCGCCCGACGACGACCCCGGCGGCCGTGGCCGAGACGATCAACGGGCTGTACAAGGCCGAGCTGATCTGGCGGCGAGGTCCGTGGCGCAACGTCGCCGATATCCAGCGGGCCACCGCCGAGTGGGTGGCCTGGTGGAACACCTGCCGCCTCCACGGCGCCCTCGGCCATGTCCCGCCGGCGGAGTACGAGCAGCTCCCTGCTCGCTCCTCCGAGGCCGCCTGACCCAGGGCAGCATCGAACGAAGCGACCGGTGCGCGAGGTGGCGAACACTGTTCGTTGCCAAGAGAGTATGAGGAGATTCGCGACAACAACCGACCCGTGCTACAACTCACCGAGAAGCGAGTCAGCCTCCAAGCGGCGGAGTCTCCAACGATCCCAGGGCGGTCCGAGATCTCGGTTGCACGAACGCTGGCACCAGGGTGCCCTCGTCGCT
>JALYHF010000216.1 GCA_030776745.1 Actinomycetota bacterium
CCCTCGCCGTGGCCGTGGTGGCGGCGGCCGGGGACCACGCCTCGGCGCTGGGCGTGGGCAGCGCGGCGCTGGCGCTGGTCCTCGCCTTCCTCCCCGAGACGGGCATCGTCTTCGTCAACGGCGCCGCCTACCCGAACGAGCGGCGCTTCCCGCTGCGGGTCCCGGGGCCCCTGCTGTTCGGCCCGTTGCCTCTGGCCTGGGCGCTGGCCTTGGCGGCTCCCGCCGCGGGCGCCTTGCTCCTGGCCGAGGGGAGGTGGCTGGCCGGTGCCGTGGTGCTGGCCGCAGCGCTGCCGGTGGCCGCCCTGCTGCTGCGGGCCCTCCATGGGCTGTCGCGTCGCTGGGTCGTGTTCGTGCCCGCCGGCGTGGTGCTGCACGACCCCATCGGGCTGGTCGACCCCGTGCTCTTCCGCCGGCCGCTGATCGAGGCGCTGCGTCCGGCCCCAGCCGGCACCGACTCGCTCGACCTCACCCAAGCGGCGCCCGGCCTGGCCCTGGAGCTGGTCCTCAAGGAGAAGGTCCCGCTGGTGCTGGCCAGGCCGGGCCGCCGAACCGGCGAGCCGGGGTCCTCGGCCCGCCTGCTGTTCACGCCCACCCGACCGGGGGCGGTGCTCCACGAGGCGCGGGCCCGCCGCCTGCCCACCGGCGGCGCCTGAGCCGCTATGAGGGCGCTGGCCCGATGCGGACCTCGAAGCTGCGGACCTCACGGGCCAGGTCTTCCCACGGTCGGCCGTAGCTCCACCGCATGGTGCACTGGCCGGCGGCACGGGCCGAGAGGCGCACGCGGTGGCACGGATGCTCGCCCGGTTGGAACTGCTGGCCGGTGACGATCAGCAGGCCGCCGGTCATCTCCCCCTTCCACAGGTGGCCCGGGCTGGGCGAGGTGGGCAGGACGACCTCGAACTCCTCCCCCACGCTGACCGTCATCGTCTCCGCCGGGTGCTCCACGACAGGGGCGGCACCGGGAGGCGGCGGCGGCTCCACTCGCCCGGTCGAGCGGGCCCGGGCTCCGGCCGGACGCTCCTCCCGGGCCGGGTCGTACCCCGGTGGGGCCGGCTGGGGCGCCTCGGCCACCCAGATCCAGCCGTCGCGCTCCTCGACGCGGTGGGTGGGCAGATAACCGGGCTTGAGCTTCCAGAGCGTCTCGGGCGGCTCCGTGTGGGCGGGCAGGACGTTCTCGCCGGTGTGCGGGTCGTAGAGGTACAGATGCCGGGGGCAGCGCAGCTTGTCGTCCCAGAAGGTGGCCCCCTCGAGCGACGTGGCCTGGTGCGGGCAGCGGGTGGCGAAGGCCACCACCTCCCCGCTCGAGAGCCTGGCTACGAACACGTCCGATCTCCCGGCGGCGACGCGGCGGATGTCGGTGGCCATGGGGACGGAGCAGGCCAGCTCCTCGCTCCGCAGCACCGGCCACAGCGACTCGTCCACCACGGCGCCTCCTGGCGGCGCAGGTTACAGAGCGCGGCGGGCGCGGCGGGCCCGGCGGTGGCGGACGCCGGGGCGATCCCCTCGGCGCCATCCCGGGAGGCGACGGCGCCGGCGCGGGAGGGAAACGTCGCCGGTGCCCAGCTCGGTGAGCACGGCCAGCCGCGCCGCGTCCAGACCGATGCCCTGGTGGCCCAGGAGCACGGCAGCCAGGCCCTCGCCCTCCCGCAGCAGGCCGAGGAGCACGTGCTCGGTGCCGATGTTGCCGTGCCGGAGGGCCAGGGCCTCCCGCAGGGCCAGCTCCAGGCACTTCTTGGCCCGGGGTGTGAACGGCAACGCATCGCTGCGGCCCCGAGGACGGCACCGACGCCGCCATCGGGCCCGCTCGAGGGCGCCGGGGCCGAAGGCGCCCTCCACCTGGCGGCGCACCTCGTCGAGGTCGATCCCGATCGAGCGGAGCACCTCGGCGTCGCCGGGTCGGAGGCCGCTCCCGTTCCCTTCGCCCACCTGGCGCTGCGCCTCGGCCCGGGCCACCTCGGCGTCGAAACCGAGCCGGCGCAGGGCGGCGGCGCCCACGCCGACCTGGCGGGCGACGCCCAGGAGCAGGTGCTCGGTGCCGACGTAGTTGTGCCGGAGGGACCCGGCTTCCTCCTGGGCCAGGACCAGGACCTGGCGGGCGCCGTCGGTGAAGCGCTCGAACATGGCCCTATCTCCCCCGCCGCAGCAGCTTGCGCCCGGCATGCTTCTTGTGGACGGCCTGTTTGCTCACGCCCAGCTCGCCGGCGATGTCCTGCCAGGACCACCCCTGGAGCCGGGCGCTGTCCACCTGGAGGGACTCCAGCTGCTCCAACAGGCGGCGCAGGGCGGCCACGGCCCGCAGCCCGACCCTGGGGTCCTGGCTGCTGGCCGCCGCCGCCAGCTTGGTGGCTTCGGTCATGCTGTCAATATACGTTGACGACGCCCGCAGTGTCAACCTACTTTGACGTCACCCAATGCCGGCACCCGGGTCGGGCGCAACCCGGCCCGCTCCGCCTCCTGGGCGAAGACGGCCGCGTCCCGGACGGCGCAACCGAGGGGATCGTTGTTGAAGAACACGAAGATCTCGGCCTCCGCCCCCCAGGTGTCGGCCAGCCGCCTGCTCCAGGTCGCGAGGGCGGTGCGCCCGTAGCACGGCCGCGGCTCGGCCGTTCCCTCGTGCAGTCGCACGTAGGCCCACTCGGCCGTCTGCCAGAGAGGCGAGAGCAACCTCGAGCGCCGGTCGGCCAGGCACAGCGCGGCGCCGTAGGACTCGAGCACCTTGCGCACGTCCTCGGTGAACCACGACTCGTGACGGAACTCGACGGCAACCCGCAGCCCCTCGGGGAAGAGAGCGAGCACCCGGTCGAGGCGCTCCACGTCGGCGGCCAGGTCGGGCGGGAGCTGGACGAGGAGCGGACCGAGCTTGTCGCCCAGCGGAGCGGCGTGGCGGAGGAAGCGTCGCACCGGCTCGTCGGGGTCCTTGAGCCGCTTCACATGGGTCAGGTAGCGGCTGAGCTTGGGGGCCACCACGAAGTCGGCCGGCGTGCGTTGGGCCCACGCCCGGAACGTCTCGGGGGGCGGGAGCCGGTAGAACGTGTTGTTCACCTCGACCACCTGGAACCGCTCGGCGAACCACTCCAGCCAGCGGCCCTGGGCCACCTTCTCCGGGTAGAAGCGGCCGCGCCAGCTCTTGTACTGCCACCCCGAGGTGCCCACGTACACGGTCACGCCCGGGTACGTACCCGAGTCCGCCCCCCCGGAAAGCGGTCTTCAGGCCGCCACGCCGGCGCCCAGGACGCGGTCGCCCTCGTAGAGCGCCACCGTCTGGCCGGGAGCCACACGCCGCTGCCGCCGGGCGTAGCGCAGGGAGCGGCCTTCGAACACGGCCGGCTCAGCCCGGCCGTGGGCGCTGGTCTGGACCAGGACGCCAGACCCTGGTGGGACGGGTTCGTCCACCCAGGTCACCTGGCCCACCCCGACGGCGTCGACCAACAGGTCCTCCTCGCCGCCGACCACGACGGTGGCTGCGGCCACGTCCACCGAGAGCGCGTAGCGCCGCACGCCCGCCGCCGCGCCCATGCCCCGGCGCTGGCCCACGGTGACGAGCTGGACGGCGGGCACCGTGCCGACCTGCTGACCGGTGGCGGCGTCCACCACCCGCCCGGGCCGAAGGGAGACGCGGTCGGCCAGGAAGGCGGGCCGTCCTCCGGTGGAGGTGATGAAGCACACGTCCTGGCTGTCCGGTTTGGCCGCCGTGCGCAGGCCCAGGGCGGCGGCGTGCTCCCTGACCTGCGCCTTGGTGAGGTCCCCCACCGGCAGCAGCACCCTGGCCAGCTGGGCCTGGCCCAGCATGGACAGCACGTAGGACTGGTCCTTGCCGGGGTCGGCCCCCCGCCACAGCTCGCGGCGGTCACCCGCCCGCCGGACCCGGGCGTGGTGTCCGGTAGCCACCGCGTCGAAGCCGAGCTGGGAGGCCCGGCGCAAGAAGCGGTCGAACTTGAGGTGGCGGTTGCACTCGACACAGGGGTTCGGGGTGAGCCCGGCGGCGTGCGCGGCGGCGTAGGGGCCCACCACGTGGGCGTCGAAGTCGTCGGTGAAGTTGAACACGTGATGGGCCACCCCAAGCTGCTGGGCGACCCGCCGGGCGTCCTCCACGTCGGCCACGGAGCAGCATCCCGAGTCCGCGGCGCCTCCCCACAGCTTCATGGTGGCCCCGACCACCTGGTGGCCCTCCTCGCGCAGCAGGGCGGCGGCGACCGAGGAGTCCACCCCGCCCGACATGGCCACCAGGACCCGCACGCGTCAGCCCTCGCGCAGGCGGTGCACGGCGTCCACCACCGCCTTGACGGCGAGGTCCACCTCGTCCTCGGTGGTGGTGGTCCCCAGGGACAGGCGCACGCTGGAACGGGCGTCGGACGGGTCCACGCCCATGGCGGCCAGGACGTGGGACGGCTCGGTGGCGCCGCTGGCGCAGGCCGACCCGGCCGACGCGCACACGCCGGCGTCGTCGAGCAGGACCAGCAGCGCCTCGCTCTCGACCCCCGAGAAGCGCAGGTGGCAGCTCCCCGCCACCTTGCCTCCGCGATCACCGGTCTCCGTCGTGGCCGGCACCGCGGCCAGGAGCCGGTCGGCCAGGCGGTCGCGCAAGCCACGGACGCGCGCCACCGTGGCCTCCCGCTCCGAGACCGTGGCCCGCACTGCAGCGGCCAGCCCCACGATGCCGGCCACGTTGTGGGTGCCGCTGCGCCGGCCTCGCTCCTGGCCACCGCCGTGCAGGATGGGCTCGACGTCGACGCCCGTGCGGACGACCAGGGCGCCCACCCCCTTGGGCCCGCCGAACTTGTGGCCGCTCACCGCCACCAGGTCGGCCTCCGAGGCGATGGTGGCCACGTCCAACCAGGGGAAGGCCTGCACGGCGTCGGTGTGGACGGCGGCGCCCGGAGCCCGCTCCCTGACCAGGTCGACCACCCGGTCCAAGGGCTGGATGGTGCCGACCTCGTTGTTGGCCAGCATCACCGAGACGACGGCGACGGAGGCGTCGAGGTGCTCGGCCAGGGCGTCGAGGTCGACGACGCCGGCAGCGGTGACGGCGACCTCCGCCCCGCCCAGCGCCCTGGTGGCGTGGAGGACGGCGTGGTGCTCGACGGCCGTGCACACCACCCTTCCGGGCCGGCGGGCGAGCACGCCGAACAGGGCCAGGTTGTCGGCCTCGGTGCCCCCACCGGTGAAGACGACCTCGCCCGGCTCGCACCCGAGGCCCTCGGCCACCGTGTCGCGGGCTTCGTCCAGGGCGGTGCGGGCCGTCCTCGACAGGCGGTGGGCACCCGACGGGTTGCCGAAGTGCTCGGTGAGGAACGGCAGCATGGCCTCGAGGGCTTCGCTGCGCAGCGGCGTGGTGGCGGCGTGGTCGAGGTAGGCCAGCATGGCGCCCACCAGCGTACGGCGTGATGACTGCGCTCCCGGTGGGCGCCGACCTCGGGTCGAAACCAGGGCGGCACGACCCCCGTGCCGCGAAGGGCACGTGGGCTACCGTGGCGGCCGGTGAGGAAGCCGTGAGCCAGCTCCGCCTCGATCCCTTGACCGGGCGTTGGGTCGTCGTCAGCCACGACCGCGGCACCCGCCCCCAGGCCTTCCTCCCCTCGATGTTGCCGGTGGAGCCCGGCCCGCGCCGGCCGTGCCCCTTCTGCCGTGGCCACGAGGGGGCGACGCCCCCCGCTCTCGAGACCTACGGCGAGGGTGGGGACTGGCTGGTGCGCGTGGTGCCGAACCTGTATCCCGCCTTCGAGGGGACCACGCCCATGGTCGTGAGCCACCTCGGGCCCGTGTTCACGCAGGCTCCGGCCAGCGGCATCCACGAGGTCCTGGTGATATCCCCGAACCACCACGCCACGTGGGCCGACCTCGACGACGCTCAGGTCGACCTGGTGATGGGGGCCATGCGGGACCGGGTGGCCGACCACGCCAGCCGGCCCGGCCTGCGCTACACCCAGGCCATCGTCAATTGGGGGCGAGAGGCCGGGGCCTCGATCGAGCACCCGCACGGGCAGCTGCTGGGGATGCCGTTCGTGCCCCGGGAGATCTCAGACGAGCAGGCCGGCTTCGCCCGGTTCGAGGGGAGCTGCCTGGTCTGCACCGTGGCCGGGGCCGAGGAGACCGGCGACCGGGTGGTCCACGCCGACGACAACGCCTTGGTCATCTGCCCGTTCTGGAGCGGCACGCCCTACGAGATGCTGGTGGTCCCCCGAGCCCATGAGGCGCACCTGCACCAGGCGGGAGCGGAGGACCTGGCGTCCGTCGGTCGGGCCACCCGCACCGCCTTGGAGCTCCTCCGCCGCCGGGTGGGCCAGGTGCCGTACAACCTTGTGTTCCACGCCGCGCCCTACCGCGCCGTGGGCTGCTACCACTGGCACGTCCACGTCCTGCCCAAGCTGACCACCCAGGCCGGCTTCGAGCTCGGCACCGGGGTGCTCATCAACGTCGTGGCGCCCGAGACGGCCGCTCAGGAGCTGCGGGCCGAGGTGCTGGCCAGCGAGGTGTGACGAGGTCCACCCGTGGGACGGATCCGGGTGAGCACCGTGATCAAGGCCCGGCCGGCGACGGTGTGGGCCGACGTGCGGGACATCGCCTCGCACGCCTCGTGGATGGACGACGCCGAGTCCATCCGGATCACCTCGCCCTCTGGTGAGGGCCTGGGCGCCACCTTCGAGTGCGCCACCAAGGTCGGTCCCTTCCGACTCAACGACCGCATGGAGGTCACCGAGTGGGCCGAGGGCAAGGCCATGGGGATCCGCCACACCGGCCTGGTCACCGGGAGCGGCCGGTTCAGCCTGCGTCGCACGCCCCGTGGGCGAACCCGCTTCACCTGGGAGGAGCAGCTGGCGTTCCCCTGGTGGCTGGGCGGACCGCTCGGGTCGCTGGTCGCCGGCTGGGTGCTGCGGCGCATCTGGAGGCGCAACCTGGGGAACCTGAAGCGCCGGCTCGAGAGCGGCTGACGGCGCTGCTCAGCCGCTGCCCGCCTGCCACTCCTTCTTGGGGGCGTCGGGGTCGGCGGCTCAACCCCCGGCTGGCCAGGAGGCCGGAGCCAGCCACAGCACCCCGAGGGGCGGGAGGGCCAGCTCGACCGAGAAGGGCATCCCGTGCCAGCTGGCGTCGGTGGCCGAGGCCTGGCCGCCGTTGCCCACGCCGCTGCCACCGAAGGCGACGTCGTCGGTGTTGACCACCTCCCGCCAGGCCCCGCCGGAGGGAAGCCCGATCCGGTAGCCCGGCCTGGGCACCGGGGACAGGTTGGCCACGCACGCCAGCGGGCGGCCGTCGGCCGACAACCGCAGGAAGGCCAGCACGTTCGACTCCACGTCACTGGCGTCGATCCAGCGGAAGCCCTCGCCGGTGGAGTCGCGCTCCCACAGGGCGGGCTCGCCTTGATAGGCGCGGTTCAGACGGCGCACCAGCTCCTGCACGCCCCGGTGCTCCGGGTACTGCAACAGGTGCCACTCGAGGCCCTCGTCGTGGGACCACTCGCGGGACTGGGCGATCTCGCCCCCCATGAAGAGCAGCTGCTTGCCCGGGTGGGCCCACGTCCACGCCAGGAGGGCCCGCAGGTTGGCTGCCTTCTGCCAGCGGTCGCCGGGCATCTTGCTCAGCAGCGAGGCCTTGCCGTGGACGACCTCGTCGTGGGAGAGGGGGAGCACGAAGTTCTCGCTGAAGGCGTAGAGCAACCCGAAGGTGAGGTCGTGGTGGTGATAGCGGCGGTGGACCGACTCCGTGGAGAAGTACCGGAGGGTGTCGTGCATCCAGCCCATGTTCCACTTGAACCCGAACCCGAGGCCGCCCAGGTAGGTGGGCCGGGAGACGCCGGGCCAGGCGGTGGACTCCTCGGCCACCATCATCTGGCCCGGGTGCTCTTCGTAGACGACCTCGTTCAGCTCCTTGAGGAAGGCCACGGCCTCCAGGTTCTCCCGCCCCCCGAACTCGTTGGGGACCCACTCGCCCTCCTTGCGGGAGTAGTCGAGGTAGAGCATGGAGGCGACGCCGTCCACCCGCAGCCCGTCGAGGTGGAACTCCTCGATCCAGTACACGGCGTTGGCCACCAGGAAGTTGCGCACCTCGTGGCGGCCGAAGTTGAACACGTAGGTGCCCCACTCCGGGTGCTCGCCCTGGTGGGGGTCGGCGTGCTCGTACAGCGGTGTGCCGTCGAACCGGCCCAGGGCCCACTCGTCGCGCGGGAAGTGGGCCGGCACCCAGTCCACCAGCACGCCGATGTCGCGTTGGTGCAGGGCGTCGACCAGGGCCTTGAAGTCGTCGGGCGAGCCGTAGCGCGAGGTGGGGGCGTAGTACGACGAGATCTGGTAGCCCCAGGACCCCGAGAACGGGTGCTCGGCCACCGGCATGAGCTCCACGTGGGTGAAGCCGAGGTCGGCCACGTACTCCGGCAGCTGCTCGGCCAGCTCCTGGTAGGTGAGCGGGCGGTCGCCCTCCTCGCCGACCCTCCGCCACGATCCGAGGTGGACCTCGTAGATCGACACGGGCCCGTGCAGGTGATCGGCCTGGTCGCGGTGGGCCACCCACTCGTCGTCGCCCCAGTCGTAGGAGGACTGGGTCGTCACCACGCTGTTGGTGGCCGGCGGCTTCTCGGCGGCGAAGGCCAGGGGGTCCGCCTTCAGCGTGAGGTGGCCGGCGGGCGTGAGGACCTCGTACTTGTAGCGGGCTCCCGCACCGACCCCGGGCACGAAGAGCTCCCAGACCCCGGACGACCCCAACGAGCGCATGGGGTGGACCCGTCCGTCCCACTGGTTGAAGTCCCCGACCACCCGCACCGAGCGGGCGGCGGGGGCCCACACGGCGAAGGACGTGCCGTCCACGCCCTCGTGGGTGCGGACGTGGGCACCGAGCACCCGCCACAGGCGCCGGTGGCGTCCTTCGCCGAGCAGGTGCAGGTCGACGTCGCCCAACGTGGGCCAGAACCGGTACGGGTCGTCGTAGGTGTAGGTGACGCCGCCGGCGTAGTCCGCCTCGAGGCGGTAGGCGGGCGCGGCGTCGCCGGCCCCGTCGGGGAGGGCAGCCTGGAACACGCCGCTCGGCTGGAGCGGCTCCATGGCGACGGGGGCACCGTCGGCTGGCACCACCCGCATGGCCACGGCATCGGGGCGGTAGGCCCGCACCACCCCGGCGTGGTACCCGAGCACGTGGTGGGGGTCCCCGTGGCAGCCCTCGGCCAGCCGGCTCAGCTCGTCCTGGAGAGGAGCGGCGTCAACCACGGAGCAGCCTTCGGATGGCGGCTCGGGGGATGTCCAGCCAGTCGGGCCGGTGCGCTCGCTCGTACAGCACCTCGTACACAGCCTTGTCCAGCTCGAAGGCCGCGAGCAAGGCCTGGCGGTCTTCCTCGTTCCCAGGGAGGATGTCGTCGATCCCGTCGGTCGCCAGGTACCCGCCCAGGAAGGCCCCGCCGTTGCGCGCCTCCCACGCCTCGGCCGCCGGCCCGAGGGTGGCCCGCTCGACCTCGTCACGTTCGGCCAGGGCCACGTGGGCGGCGTAGTGGAACGACCGGAGCATGCCGGCCACGTCCTTGTAGGGAGACGAGGGCCGCCGCCGCTCGGCCAGGGGGCGGGCCGGCTCCCCCTCGAAGTCGAGGACGAACCAGCCCGTGTCGGTGCGCATGACCTGGCCCAGGTGGTAGTCGCCGTGGACGCGGACGGATGCACCCGGGTCGGCCACGGAGCGCAGCCGCTCGGCGAAGGCCTTGGCCGCCGCCGCGTCGGCGTCGTCCGGTCGGAGCCGGGCCAGCTGGGCCTCGACCAGGTCCGACCAGGCGGCGGCGTCACCCGGTTGTGCTCCGAAGGCGCCGGCCAGGGCCAGGTGCATGGCGGCGGTGACCTGGCCCAGCCGACGGGCCTCGGCGAAGAAGTCACCCCCGGCGTCGGCCGGCTCGGCGCATCCCGAGGCGTACAGGTCCCGCAACGAGGTGAGGGCCAGCGCCCAGCCCTCGGCCCCGCCGGCCAGGTACCGCTCGCACACGGCCAGGTCCATGTCCCCGTGGCGCCACACGCCGAGTGGCTCGGCCACGTGGGCGAAGCCGGCGGCGGCCAGCGCGGTGGTGACCTCCACGTCCGGGTTCGGGCCTGGATGGAGACGCCGGAAGAGCTTGAGGAAGAGCCGGTCGTCGAACACGAGGGAGCTGTTCGACTGCTCGGCGGCCAGCGGGCGCACGTGTCGCGCCTCTTCCCCCGGCGACACGCGGGACAGGAGGGCGCGGGCCAGCTCCGGGTCCAGCACGGCGTCGAAGGCCACGGACCCGTCGACGGCGCCCAGCACCTCGTCGTCGTGGCCGTGGAGGAAGTCCGGCGGGTTGTCGGCGGGCTGGAGGCCGACGACCAGCTGGTAGCGCACGCCGTCGGCGTCGACCACCAGCCAGCGCAGGCGCTCGACCAGCCAGTCGGACACCTCCACCTCCACCCTGGCCGGCTCCTCGCCGGAGAACCAGCGCTGCCGTCCCAGGTAGGCGGGCAGCAGGTCCTCGATGGTGGTGGTCACGGGTCCACCAGCTGGAACCAGTAGTACGCATAGGGCCCGAGGGTGATGAAGTAGGGCAGCTCGCCGATGCGGGGGAACGGCACCCGACCGAGGAGCTCGATGGGCACCTTGCCCTCGAAGCGCTGGAGGGGCAGCTCGGCGGGCTGAGAGAGACGGGACAGGTTGTTCACGCACAGCACGATGTCGTCGCCCTGGCCACCACCGGCCGACGAGGTGGCTCGGGGGCCGCGCACGTAGGCCAGCACCGAGGGGTTCTCGGCGGGGATGACCTCGAAGGCGCCGGTCCCGAAGATCGGGTGCTGCTTGCGGACCTGGAGCATGCGCCGCATCCAGTGCAGCAACGAGCTGGGGTTGCGCATCTCGGCCTCCACGTTCACCGCCTGGTAGCCGTACACCGGGTCCATGAGCGTGGGCAGGTACAGCTGGGCGAAGTCGGCCCGGCTGAACCCGGCGTTGCGGTCCGGGGACCAGTGCATGGGGGTGCGCACGCTGTCGCGGTCGCCGAGGTAGATGTTGTCGCCCATCCCGATCTCGTCGCCGTAGTACATGATGGGGCTGCCGGGCATGGAGAACAGCACGCCGTGGAGGAGCTCGAAGAGCCGGCGGTCGTTGTCGACCAGCGGGGCCAGGCGCCGCCGGATGCCGATGTTCACCTTCATGCGGGGGTCGGTGGCGTACTCCGAGTACATGTAGTCGCGCTCGTCGTCGGTGACCATCTCGAGCGTGAGCTCGTCGTGGTTGCGCAGGAAGATGCCCCACTGGCAGCCCTCGGGGATCTCGGGCGTCTGGGCCAGGATCTCGGTGATGGGCATGCGCTGCTCCCGCCGCACGGCCATGAACATCCGAGGCATGAGCGGGAAGTGGAGGCACATGTGGCACTCGTCGCCGTCGCCGTAGTAGTCGACGACGTCGGCCGGCCACTGGTTGGCCTCGGCCAGCAGCACCTTGCCGGGGAACTGGGCGTCCACCTCCTTGCGCAGGCGCCTGAGGTACTCGTGGGACTCCGGCAGGTTCTCGCCGTTCGTGCCGTCCCTCTCGTAGAGATAGGGGACAGCGTCGAGACGGAAGCCGTCGAGGCCGATGTCGAGCCAGAACTTGACCACGTCGAACATGGCCTGCTGGACCTCGGGGTTGTTGTAGTTCAGGTCCGGCTGGTGGCTGAAGAAGCGGTGCCAGTAGTACTGGCCCCGGAGTGGGTCCCACGTCCAGTTCGACTTCTCGGTGTCGACGAAGATGATGCGGGCCTCGGACCAGCGCCGGTCGTCGTCGTTCCAGACGTACCAGTCGGCCTTGGGGTTGACCCGGTCCTGGCGCGACTCCACGAACCAGGGATGAGCGTCGCTGGTGTGGTTCATCACCAGGTCGGCGATGACGCGGACGCCTCGACGGTGCGCCTCCTCCACCAGCTGGACGGCGTCGGCCAGGTCCCCGTACTCGGGGAGGATGGTGAAGAAGTCCGAGATGTCGTAGCCACCGTCGCGAAGGGGCGACTGGTAGAAGGGCAGGAGCCACAGGCAGTCGACCCCCAGCCATTGGAGGTAGTCCATCTTCTCGGTGAGCCCCCGGAGGTCGCCCGTGCCGTCACCGTTGGAGTCGAAGAAGCCCCGGACCACGACCTCGTAGAAGACGGCGCGCTGGAACCAGCGGGGATCGCCTTCCCTGGCGGCGGCGGTGGTGGCCAACCCCACCAGCTCGGTCACGGCCGAGGCCCGCGGTAGGCGCGGAGATGCAGGACGTGGGCGGCCTGGAACGGGTCGAGCCGCACGTAGGGATGGGGGCCGTGCCAGGCGAAGGACTGGCCGCTCAGCTCGTCGTAGGCCTCGAAGGGCTGGTCCCACGGGAGTCCGAGCAGCCCGAGGTCGAGGTCGAGGGTGCACGCGTGGCTGGCCCATGGATCGAGGTTCACGACGGTGAGCACCACGTCGGAGCGGTCATCGGTGTGCTTGGAGTAGGCGATGACCTGCTGGTTGTCGGCCCCGTGGAAGCGGATGCTTCGGAGCCGCTGGAGCGCGGGATGGCGACGGCGGATGTCGTTGAGGGTGGTGATGAAGGGCGCCAGCGAGCGGCGGTCGCCCCAGTCTCGCTGCTTGAGCTCGTACTTCTCGGAGCGGAGGTACTCCTCGTTCGAGTCGGACATGGGCTCGTTCTCGCACAGCTCGTAGCCGCTGTAGATCCCGTAGGAGGGCGTCATGGTGACGGCCAGCACCAGGCGTTGCTTGAAGGCCGCCGGCGGCCCGTTGCGCAGCGGGCCGCTCAAGATGTCGGGGGTGTTGGGCCAGAAGCTCGGGCGCATGTAGTCGGCCTTCGGGCTGTGGGCCAGCTCGACGAGGTACTGCTCCAGCTCCCAGCGGGCCGTGCGCCAGGTGAAGTAGGTGTAGCTCTGGCTGAAGCCGATCTCGGCCAGCTTGGCCATGACCTTGGGGCGGGTGAAGGCCTCGGCCAGGAACACCACGTCGGGGTGGTCGGACTGCACGGCGGGGATCACCCACTCCCAGAACGCCATGGGCTTGGTGTGGGGGTTGTCGACGCGGAAGATGCGCACCCCGTGGGCGATCCAGAAGTCGAGGATCTCCTTGGAGGCATCCCACAACGCCCGGCGGTCCTCGTCGTCCTCGGGCCAGAAGTTCAGCGGGTAGATGTCCTCGTACCGCTTGGGCGGGTTCTCGGCGTAGGCGATGGTGCCGTCGACCCGGTGGTGGAACCACTCGGGGTGCTCGCTCACCCACGGGTGGTCCGGGGCGCACTGCAGGGCGTAGTCGAGGGCGATCTCCATCCCGTGCTCGTGGGCCTTGGCCACCAGCGCCTCGAAGTCGGTGAACGTCCCGAGATCGGGATGGATGGCCGTGTGTCCACCCTCGGGGCCACCGATGGCCCATGGGCTGCCGATGTCGTCCGGACCGGCTTCGGTGCTGTTGTCGGGGCCTTTGCGGTGCTGGCGGCCGATGGGGTGGATCGGGGGCAGGTAGACCACGTCGAACCCCATCTCGGCGATGGCCGGGAGACGGTGGGCCGTGCCGGCGAAGCCCCCGAACGAGCGGGGGAACAGCTCGTACCAGGCGCCCAGCAGCGCCCGCTCCCGGTCGACCCACAGCGGCACTGGGTCCGTGCTGGTGAGGTCGGCTCCGCTCTCCGGTCCGGACACCAGCTCCGCCACCGCCGCCTCCAGGGCGGGCGCAAGACGGTCCTGGGGCGCCGCCTCGGCGTTGGTCAACGACTGCACGGTGGCGTCGAGCACGGTCCGGTCGTCGTCGACGCCCTTCTCGAGCCGGGACCGGAGGAGCTCGGCGCCCTCCTCGAGCTCCAGGCCGATCTCCTGCCCGGCCGCCAGCTTGGCCGTCACCTTGTGGCGCCACGTGGCCCAGCGGTCGGTCCATGCCTGGACCACCACCTCGTGGTGACCGAGGGTGGTGGGCTCGATCACCGCCTCCCAGCGGTCGTTGCCCAGGTCCACGAGGGGCGCCACCATCCACTTGTCACTGGCGGCCTGGCGCCATCTCACCTGACCGGCGAGGATGTCGTGGCCGTCCTTGAACACGTCGGCGGAAACCCGCACGCTCTCGCCGACCACTGCTTTGGCCGGGTAGCCGCTGGGCGTGCGGGGCCGCACGTCGTCGATGACGATGTGGCCGACCACTCCTCTGGCCTACCACCTCGGAGCCGCCGCCGGCTAGCTGTGTCCTCTGCCGGCCGGGGCCCCAACCCCGCCCGGTGCGCCGAGCGGGGGCCCCATCCCCGCCGACGGGGTCCTCTGCCGGCCGCTCAAACGCCGCCGGCGTCCACCGCCCGCCAGCAGTACCAGGCGGCGACCGTGCGGTAGGGCCGGTAGATCTCACCGAGCAGGGCCAGCTCCCGGGGTGCGGGCACGGTGGCCAGCCCGTGGACCCGGGCGAAGCCGGTGCGCACGCCGAGGTCGCCCACGGGCCACACGTCGGGTCGGTTCAGCTGGAAGATGAGGAACATCTCGCCCGTCCAGCGCCCGATGCCCCGCACGGTGACGAGCCGCTCGAGGATGGCCTCGTCGTCGAGGGGTGAGAGGCCGTCGAGTCGTACCGTCCCCTCCAGCACCTTGGCCGCCAGGTCCTTGATGCTGGCCGCCTTGGCGGCCGACACGCCGGCCCCCCGGAGAGCCTCGTCGGTCGTGGCCAGCACCGCTTCGGGCGTCGGTCGTCCGCCATACAGAGCGGCGAAGCGCGCGTGGATGGCGGCCGCCGCCCGCCCCGCCAGCTGCTGGTAGAGGATCGAACGGGCCAGCGCCGCGAAGAAGCCGCCCTTGGTGCGCCGCGGCGCCAGCGTGCACGGGCCCACCCGTGCGATCACGGCGGCCATGGCCGGGTCTCGCTCGGCGATGGCCTCGGTGGCTCTGGCCCAGCGGGCAGCGGCGGCGTCCATGCTGGCAACGATGCCAGCATCGTTGCCAGCATCGTTGCCAGCATCGGGACCGGGCCGCGGCCCCGAGCTCGACCGGCTGGAGGCGCCCGGCGAGCTCCGTTCCCAAGGTGAAGAGAAGCAAGGCTCGCCGCTAGCGTGCGGCCCGATGAAGGCACTCCACAGCTTCACCGTGCGGTCCAAGCTGCCCGAGCCGCTCGAGCCCCTCCACGAGCTGGCCATGAACCTCCGCTGGGCGTGGGACGGGCGCACCCGCGACCTGTTCCGCTGGGTCGACCCGGCCATGTGGGACGCCGAGCGGCACGACCCCGTGCGGCTTCTGGGCCTGGTGAGCCGGGCCCGCCTCGAGACGCTGGCCACCGACCCCGCCTTCATGTCCTTCCTCGAGGAGGTCCACGGGGACCTCGAGCGCTATCTGAGCGCCTCGTCGTGGTTCCAGGTCCGCAACGGCAGCGACCTGCGCTCGGTGGCCTACTTCTCTCCGGAGTTCGGCATAGCCGAGGCCCTGCCCCAGTACTCCGGGGGCCTGGGCGTCCTGGCCGGGGACTATCTCAAGGCGGCCAGCGGACTCGGCCTCCCGTTGGTCGGCATGGGCCTGTTCTACCGGCAGGGCTACTTCCGCCAAGAGCTCAACGTCGACGGCTGGCAGCAGGAGCGCTACCCGGTCCTCGACCCCCACGCCATGGCCCTGACCCTGGTGGAGGGGGCCCGCGTGGTGGTCGAACTGGCCGGCGTGCCGCTGGTGGCCCAGGTGTGGCGGGCCGACGTCGGGCGGGTCCGTCTGTACCTCCTGGACACCGACATCGACGAGAACGACCCCGAGGGGCGCCTGGTGACGGACCGCCTCTACGGCGGGGCGACGGAGCACCGCATTCGCCAGGAGATCCTCCTCGGCGTCGGTGGGGTGCGGGCGCTCGACGCCGTCGGCGTGGAGCCCCAGGTGTTCCACACCAACGAGGGCCATGCCGGCTTCCTCGGCCTCGAGCGCATCCGACGCCTGATCACCGAGGAGGGCATGGGCTTCGCCGAGGCGGTGGAGGCGGTCCGCTCGGGCACGATCTTCACCACCCACACGCCGGTGCCGGCCGGCATCGACCGGTTCCCCCGCGAGCTGATGCTGCGGTACTTCAAGGCCTGGGCCGACGAGTGCGACGTGGGCTTCGACCAGCTGATGGCCCTGGGCCAGCTGCCCGGTGAGCCCCTCGAGGCGCCGTTCAACATGGCGGTCATGGGCCTGCGCCTGGCCGGCATGGCCAACGGCGTGTCGCGGCTCCACGGCGAGGTGAGCCGCAAGATGTTCCACGCTCTGTGGCCCGAAGTGGCCCCAGAGGAGGCACCCATCGGCTCGGTGACCAACGGCGTGCACGACCGGACGTGGGTCTCCCCCGAGATGGACGACCTGCTGGCCCGCTACATCGTGCCGGGATGGAACCAGGCCGACCCCGCGGCGTGGGCCCGGCTGGACACGGCCAGAGACGACGAGCTGTGGCGGGTCCGGGAGCAGGGCCGGGAGCGTTTGGTGGCGTTCGTGCGCCAACGCCTGAAGACCTCGGTTCTCGCCCGGGGGGCCAGTCAGTCCGACGCCGCCTGGTGCGAGGAGGTGCTCGACCCCCGCATCCTGACCATCGGGTTCGCCCGGCGCTTCGCCGCCTACAAGCGGGCCACGCTGATGCTGTCGCAGCCCGAGCGCCTCAAGGCCCTGCTGCTCTCACCGGACCGGCCCGTGCAGCTCGTGTTCGCCGGGAAGGCCCACCCGGCGGACGACACGGGCAAGGAGATCATCCGCCAGATCGTGCAGTTCTCCCGGGACCCCGAGGTGCGCCACCGGATGGTCTTCGTGGAGGACTACGACATCGCCGTGGCCCGGGTCTTGTACCAGGGCTGCGACGTGTGGCTCAACAACCCCCGGCGCCCGCTGGAGGCCTGCGGCACCAGCGGCGAGAAGGCCGCGCTCAACGGGGCCCTCAACTGCTCCATCCTCGACGGGTGGTGGGCCGAGATGTTCGACGGCGAGAACGGGTGGGCCATCTCCTCGGCCGAGACCTACGAAGACCTCGCCCGTCGGGACGAGGTGGAGGCCAACAGCCTCTACGACATCCTGGAGACCCAGGTCGTCCCGCTCTTCTACGAGCGACTCGAGGGCCCCGTGCCCAGGAAGTGGGCGCGGAGGATGAAGGCCTCGCTGATCTCCCTCGGCCCGAGGGTCGTCGCGTCACGCATGGTGCGGGACTACGTCGAGCAGATGTACGAGCCCGTGGCCAGGCGCTCGGACGCCATGAGGGCCTCGGGGTACGCCCGGGCCCGGTCCCTCGCCGCCTGGAAGGCCCGGGTCCTGGCCGGCTGGAACGAGGTCCACGTGGACTCGGTGGAGAGCGGCGCCGCCGTGGCCGAACTGGGCGCCACCCAGACGGTCGCCGCGTCAGTCAGGTTGGGCCCCCTCTCCGACGGCGACGTCGCCGTGCAGCTCCTGCACGGCGCCGTGGGTCCCCACGACGAGATCTCCGACGTGTCCCTCACCGACATGCACAGGAGCGGTCACGGCGAAGACGGCGTCCTGCGCTACGTCGGGCGCTTCTCGTGTGAGCAGGCGGGCCGCTACGGCTACGCCGTGCGCGTGGTTCCCGCCCACCTTGACCTGGTCACCCCGGTCGAGATGGGCTGCGTGGCCTGGGCCTGAGACGGGCTCGGCGGGGGTACGCTTCGAGCATCGAAGCCACCGCCGGCCGCAGGAGGCGCCCCATGTCCCTCACCCGACGTCAGCTGCAGCACCTGCGTCACGAGGAGCTCCACGAGCTCCGCCTCTCCCGCTCGAGCCAGCGGCGGTCCCGGCGCGAGTGGCTCACGAAGCCGGACGCCGTGAGCGGTCGATGGCCCGTCGGCCTCGGCTTGGCCTGGTACCTCGCCTTCACCGTAATCTCCGCCACCACGCCGGCGGCCACCCGACCGGCGGCGGTGTCGGCGCTGGACGCGGCCATCCACGTCGCCCTCTTCGCCGTCATCGGGGCCATGGCCTTCGGGCTGGCGCGCCGGGCGCGGGCCGGCCTGCTGGCCTCGGTGGGCGGAGGGCTTCTCATGCTGACCCTGGTGGTGGCCTGCCCGGTGAGCGGCCACCACGAGCAGGTGGGGGCCTGGTGGTTCGCTCAGCTGGCCGCGTTCGGCGCCGTCACCGCAGCCAGCCTGTGGGGGCTCCGGCGAGCACGAGCCTGACGAGGCGGCGCCTGGGGCCCGCCCAGCGTCACACCTCTTCGAGCACGTCGAAGTCGATGCCCTTGGCCCGCACCTCGTTGAGGCCGGGCACCCGGTCCTTGAGGATGCGCTCGATGCCGGCCTTGAGCGTCATGGTGGACATCGGGCAGCCGCCGCACGCGCCCAGGAGCTCGATGTCGACCACGCCGCCCTCTTCGTCGAGGTTGATCACCTGCATGTCGCCGCCGTCGAACTGGAGGGCGGGACGGATGGCCTCGACGGCTTCGAGCAGCTGAGCTTCCATGGCACCACGGTACAACGCCGGCCGGCGGGAACCGATTCCCCTCGGAGCATTCAGCGCAGGTGGGTGACGTCGGCCCCGAGCGAGCGCAGCTTGCCGGCGAAGTCCTCGTAGCCCCGCTCGACGTGGAATCCGTCGCTCACCACCGTCTCGCCCTCGGCGGCCAGGCCGGCCAGCACCAGGGCGGCGCCGGCCCGGATGTCGGGCGCCTTCACCGGCGCCCCCGAGAGCCGTCCCACGCCCCGCACCACGGCGTGGTGTCCCTCGATGCGGATGTCGGCCCCCATGCGGACCAGCTCGGCCACGTAGCGGAAGCGGTCGGCGTAGAGGTTCTCGGTGACGATGCCCACGCCGTCGGCCACGGCCAGCATGGTGACCAGGAGGGGCTTGTAGTCGGTGGCGATCCCGGGGTACGGCAAGGTCGACACGTCCACCGACCGCAGCGACCCCGGTGCCGAAGCCCATACGCCGCCGCGCACCGGCGACGTGTGCATCCCCATCTCGCCCAGCTTGCGGATGAGCATGTCGAGGTGGTCGGTCCTCGCTCCCTCGATGGTGATCTCGCCCCCGGCGATGCCCACGGCGGCAAGGAAGGTGGCCGCCTCCACCCGGTCGGGGACCACCTCGTGGTCGACGGGACTGAGCTCGTCCACGCCCTCGATCTCGAGGGTGGGCGTGCCGGCTCCGAGCACCCGAGCGCCCATCCGGTTCAAGAAGGCGGCCAAGTCGGCGATCTCCGGCTCCCGGGCCGCGTTGTCGACGACCGTGGTGCCCTTGGCCCTCACCGCCGCCATCAGCAGGTTCTCCGTGGCCCCCACGCTGGGGAACTCCAGGACGACCCGCGTGCCGAGCAGCTGATCGGCCCGGGCCTCGATGGTCCCGTGGGCGAAGTCGAAGCTGGCTCCCAGGAGCTCGAGGCCCTGCAGGTGCAGGTCGATGGGCCGGGACCCGAGATCGTCGCCACCGGGCATGGCCACGCGGGCCCTGCCCACGCTGGCCAGGAGGGGGCCGAGGACGACGATGGACGCCCTCATCCGCTCCACCAGCTCGTACGGTGCCTCGGGGACGATGCTCGGGCCCCGCCGCACCGTCAGCTCGTGGCCGTTGCGCTCCACGCCGACGCCCATGGAGGCGAGCAGGTCGCACATCGTCTCCACGTCGGCGATGCGGGGGACGTTGCGCAGGGTGTGCTCACCCTCGGCCAGGAGGGTGGCGGCCAACAGCTTGAGGACGGAGTTCTTCGCCCCTCCGACACGCACGCTGCCGGCCAGGGGCGGGCCCGGGCGCACCAGGAACCGATTCACCCCCTCAGTATGCTTTCCCTCCCGGGGCGAGCCCCCCTGAGTCCCCCCCCCAAAGGCCAGACCGACCGATGCGTGAATTCGTCGACGTCGCCACCCTGGTGACGCTCACCCAGGCGCTGGTGGCGGTGGACACGCAGAACCCGCCCGGGAACGAGCGGGCCATCCTCGAGGTGGCCAGAGGGATGCTCGAGCCCTTCGGCGCCCGCTTCGAGGAGGTCGAGCCCGAGCCGGGACGGACCTCCCTGCTGGCCACGGTGGGGGCCGGCGACGGCAGCCGGCCCACCTTGCTCGTCAATGGGCACCTCGACGTCGTGCCCGTGGACGCCGGGCACTGGTCCCACGATCCGTTCGGCGGCGAGCTGGCCGACGGGAGGCTCTACGGCCGGGGGACGTCGGACATGAAGGGGGGCATCGCCGCCGCCGTGCAGGCCCTCTCCGCCCTGCAGCGAGCGGGGGTACAGCCCTCCTGCGACCTGGTCTTCCACCTGGTCGCCGACGAGGAACGAGGCGGGCGCCTCGGAACGAGGGCGCTGGTGGAACGAGGCGCTTTGGTGGGTGACGCCTGCCTGGTCCCGGAGCCCACCGGGATGGCGGTGTGCGTAGCCGAGCGGGGCATGGTGACCGCCACCATCACCGTCCACGGCCGCTCGGCCCACGGCAGCGAGCCGGGGGCGGGCGTGTCGGCCATCGAGGGGGCAGCCAAGGTGGTCCTCGCCCTCCATGGTGCCGACTTCGGTGACCCCGCTCACCCGCTGTTGGGGCGGCCCAGCTGCAACGTGGGCGTGATCGAGGGCGGGACCGGCCACAACACGGTGGCCGAGCGGTGCACGCTGGTGGTCGACCGGCGGCTGCTGCCGGGGATGAGCCGGGAGGCGGCCGAGGCCGGGTTGCGCGAGCGGATCGACGCCATCGACGACCCGGAGCTGCGCTACGAGCTCGAACCAGGCGTGTACGGCGAGGCATCCGAGCTCGACCGCGGGCACGCCTTCGTGGGACAGGTCCAAGCGGCCCTGGCGGCCACGCTGGGACGGCGGTCGCCGGTCATCGGGATGACCTTCTCCACCGACGCCCGCTTCGTGCGCAACCAGGCCGGCATCCCCGCCGTCGTCTGCGGCCCCGGAGGGATCGACCAGGCTCATACCGACGACGAGTGGGTGGCGGTCGACCGGCTGGCCGACGCCGCCGCCGTGTACGCCCGGCTCTACGCCACCTTCGGCACCACCGCCGGCGCGTGACGGCTGGTCGGTGACGGTCCTCGTCACGGAGGCGACGGTCGACCCCAGCGAGGTCGGCCACATCCTCGAGCCTCGGCGGGGGCTGGTGCGCGAGCGACCGGTCGGCGACGACGGCTGCACCTTCGAAGCGGTCGAGGGCCCGGTGCAGGAGTACCGGCGGGCCGTGGCCGTGGAGGGGCCGCCCGACGGCCGGCGGCGCGTCCGCCAACGGGTCGAGTACCGGTTCGACCTGCCCTACTTCGGATGGTTGCTCGGCCCCGCGCTGCGCCGCCACCTTCGCCCCCTCGTGGCCCGGACGTCGCCGCCGTGGTGGGCCCCGCCCGATCGCCTCGACCCGCACACCGCCCAGACCCTGGCCGCCCTGTGCGCGCTGTCGGTCGTGGCCGGCTACCTGGGGACCCTCCTCACCCAGACCATCACCTTCGCCGCCGACGAGTTCGGCGCCACCAAGGCCGACCAGGGCGTGGCCCTGGCCGTGGTCCGCACCGACGTGGTGATCACGGTGGCCCTCATGGCGATGGCCGACCGGCGGGGGCGACGGCCCGCCGTCCTCTTCTCGGGGGCGGTGGGCTGCGCCCTCACCGCCACGGGCGCCCTGGTGCCCTCACTTCCCTTCCTGGCCGCCAGCCAGGTGGCGGCTCGCGGCTTCGTCACCGCCACCGTGGTCCTGTTGGCCGTCATCGCCGCCGAGGAGATGCCCGCGGGATCGCGAGCCTACGGCGTCAGCCTGCTGGCCATGTCGGCTGCCCTCGGTGCCGGGGTGTGCGTGTTCCTGCTGCCCATCGCCGACCTCGGGCGAACGGCGTGGCGCCTGCTCTTCGCCGCCGCCCTCCTGGGCCTCCCGATCGTGCGGGGCATCGCCGGGCGGCTCCCCGAGACCAAGCGCTTCCAGCGGCCCCACGTCGCCGCTCCCGTGGCCGGGCACGGGCGGCGCTTCTGGCTCCTCGCCCTCTCCGGGTTCCTCCTCAACCTCTTCATCGCCCCTGCCTCGCAGTTCGGCAACGAATACCTGCGAACCGAGCGCGGCTTCTCGGCCGGTCGCATCTCCCTCTTCACGATCCTGACGGCGACGCCAGGAGGCATCGGCATCCTCGTCGGCGGGCGGCTGGCCGAGCGGGGCCGGCGATTGGTGGGTGCCGTCGCCGTCGTCGGTGGCGTCGGGGCCACCGTCCTCATGTACCTGTCGACGGGGTGGCCCCTCTGGGCCTGGTCCTTCGTCGGCTCGATCGTCGGGTCGGCGACCATCCCCGCCCTCGGCGTCTATGGCCCCGAGCTGTTCCCCACGTCGCTGCGCGGCAAGTCGAACGGCGTGATCACGGGCGTGGCCCGGCTGGGAAGCGTGGTGGGCCTGCTCGTGGCCGGGTTCCTCTCCACCGCCCTCGGTGGGCTCGGGCCGGCGATGGCCGTGCTGTCGCTGGGCCCGGCGGCCCTCGCCGTGCTCGTGCTCGTCGCCTATCCCGAGACCGCCCACCGGGAGCTCGAGGAGCTCAACCCCGAGGACGCCCTTCCGGCTCCGGACGGGTAGGCGGGCCGTGGACCAGGGCCAGCACCCAGTCCCGGACGGCGGCGGCCACGACGTCGTCCTTGCCCCGCAGGCCGTGGTCGCCTCCCTCGACCAGCACGAGCTGGACGGGCCCCGGGATGGCGGCAGTGGCCTCGTCCAGCTCGGGCGGCGTGGCGAAGGCATCGCGGGTGCCCGAGACGAACAGGCAGGGCACGGTGAGGGTGGGGAAGTGGTCGCTCCGGCGGCGCTCGGGCTTCCCCGGGGGGTGGAGCGGGTAGCTCACCAGCACCAGGCCCCGGCACGCCAGCCCCTCGGCCACGGCCACGGAACACATCCGCCCACCCATGGAACGCCCGCCGAGGAACAGCGCGCCGGGCGCCAGGCCGCTGCGCTCGGCCAGGCCGGCCGCCCCTTCCCGGACCGCCGCCACCAGGACCTGGGGTCGGTCGGGGCTGCGCCGCCCGGCCAGCCGGTACGGGAAGTCCATTCGCTCGACGAGGACCCCGTCGGCCACGAGCACCTCCTCGATGGCGACCAGCGCCGGCTGGTCACGGCCGGCGCCCGCTCCAGGGGTGAGGAGGAGGGCGGCCCTTGCCGCGCCGGCGGGGTTGGGGCCCCGGTCGGAAGAGGGAGTGCTCACGAGCCGGCCAGCAGGATCCGCTTGGCCTCGGTGAGCTCGAGGATGCGAGCGCCAGCGCCTTCTGCCTCGGCTCCGTGGTCGGGATGGGCGTCGCGCACGAGGAGGCGGAACCGGCGCAGGATGTCGCCTCGGGGAGGCTCACTGGTGGCCGAGAAGCCGAGCACCCGGAGGGCCCAACCCTCGTCGCCGGGAGCGGGCCAGGGCCGCAGCGCGGCCTCGTCGCTCGAGAGGTAGCGGAGCAGGCGGGCGCCGGCGTCTCCCTCCCAGCGCGTGGCCCTGCGCAGGAGCCGGAACACGGCCGGGCGGACCCGGGCGGACAGCTTGCCGGCGGCGTACACGGCGCCGAGCACCTGGGGCAGGGCGGCCCCGTGGTCGTCCAGCTCGAGCGCCATGGCCTCCCCGGCCCCGAGGAG
>JALYHF010000217.1 GCA_030776745.1 Actinomycetota bacterium
CGCCCGCATGTCCCGGGCGTCGTTCTCGCAACCGGCCAGGTCACCGCTCCAGCCGTTGTAGCCGTCGGGGTCGACCCGGTTGAGGCCGATGTGAAGGGACATCCCGCGAACGTCATCCATCGCCATACCTCCGTCTGGCAGTGCCCCCCTCGGTGGGGGAGCCCAAGAGGACCGTAGAGGTTGTCACGCCGTTCGTCGATGGGGCCCGGCGGCTGGCTGGTGGGGGAGGCGGACCCGAGGATGTCTAGGATGCGCCTTCGGGCCAGCCAGGACCAGGACCGTGGCCCGGCCGTGGTCCCGGCTCCTCGTGAAGGGAGGATCACGTGAGCCACGTTCACGGTGGCCATGGCCACGACGAGGTCACCCTCGGCGTCCACGGCATGGTGCTCGTCGGGCAGGAGACGCTCTATCTCTCGCACCTGCCGATGTTCATGGCACCCCACAACTTCCAGGTCATCCTCGAGGTGTCGTTGGACGACCACGCCATGGGACGCCTGCGGGAGTCACGGGCGTCAGGAGCAAGCCGCATCTACACGTTCAGGCCGGAGGAGTTCCACATCACCGAGCTGGTCTCTCCCGAGCCGGGCGGGTCGCCCCGCACGCGGTTCGGCGGCGACCTCATCCGGGGCCATTTCGAGAAGGGCGGCGAAGCGATCGCCGGGGGCACGACGGTGACGGTCGTGGGCATCGCCTACTTCCGGCAGCTCGACTTCGACAGCAAGGAGGCCGAGCTCACCTACGTGCTCTTCGGCAAGGGAGACGAGCTGTTCCTGGCGCACCGGATCACCGCCGCCCCGGACTTCGACCAGGTGGTTTCCGTCCACGTGCAAGGCCTCCCCGACGGAGACGTGCTCCGCTTCGTCCGCGAGCAGGTGTTCTCCGATGCCGACCGGTTCGACGGCCTCAAGGTGGCGTTCGAAGGTAGGGAGAGCTCGGTGCGGAGCCGGCTCAGGCCCGGGGAGAGGTCGGCGGCCCGGGGCCACGTCACCGGGCGACACAGCTTCCTCGACCTGGAGGTAGAGGTGCTGGGCGAGCTGTACCTCGAAGAGGGCGAGCTGGCCGAGCGGGCCAGCTTCGAGCCGACCGAGGAGGAGACGACCGCCGGCTTCGGCGACTGACCCTATGGGCTAGAACAGGCTGCGGACGTCCAGCAACATCCTGGCGTGCCGGGGGGCCGTCGACTCCAATCGACGGAAGAAGGCGTGGTCGTGGACCAGGCCTTCGAGCGGCGGCATCACCAGCCGGTCGAGCTCGTCGTCGTCGAGCCGGCGGGCCTCCACTCCGCCCGGCGCCGGCATGTCGGGCTCGAAGCGCAGGGGCTCGCCGCCGAGAGGCCGGCGGGACCGGGCCCGGCGCACCGCACCGGCCGGGTCGGCGACCACGTCGGCCAGTCGGGCCAGACCGTCGGCCCACGACAAGTCGGCCTCGGCGGCCAGCACCGGGTCGTCGGGGCGCAGGTGGTCGGGGAGGCGCATCACCAGGGCCCGCCGGAGCCGCCCCACGGCCACCGGCTCGGCGTCTGGGGCTCCTGCCGCCGCCACCAGCGACGCCAGGCCGTAGGCGGGCCGGCCGCCGACCACCACCAGCCGCACGTCCGCCTCGGTCGCCTTCACCAACGAGAGGTACTCGTCGGCGTCCCGGCGCCGCACCACACAGAGGTCGCCCAGGGCCCCAGGCACCAGCCGGCCCACCGGGCGCTTCCAGGCCAGGGCCAGGGCGTCCCCGGGGTTGGCGGTGACCAGCTCGCACAGGTCCCGGGCGTCGAGGGCGCCCCCCAGCGATCGCTCGTTCCACAGCGCCGCCACCTTGAGCTCGCCCAGCAGGTTTCGCATCCCCGACGGCGACCAGTCGTTGCCCAGGCACACCCGCAGGCCGGCCCGGCGGGCGCCCAGGATGTCGGTCGTCTGGCCGTAGAGCCACAGGTTGGAGAACGGCGACCACACCACGGTGCCGCCCACGGCCCCCCACGCCTCCCACTGGTCCTCCCCCAGGGCGGTGGAGTGGATGCCGACCAGCTGGGGGTGCAGGCAGCCGGCCGCCGACAGTTCGTCGAACTCCTCCCGGAGCGACGGGGCGGTGCCCTCGCCCAGGTGGTAGGCGAACGAGCGTCCCTTGGCCAGCTCAGCGGCGTAGGAACGCAGACCCTCCGCCTCCTGGGGGAGCACGGACTGCCGCCAGGTGTCCCGGAGCCCGGGGAAGCGCTCTTTCTCCACGTTGCGCAGCATCCACCCGGGGAAGACGCGCGTCACCGGCGGCGAGCCCTGGATGGTGGTGACGCCGCCCACGGCGGCCTTGACCTCGGCGAAGCGCAGGGCGGCGGCCGGGGCCGCCTCGCCGTAGGCCTGGGCCGGGTCGGAGATCTCTCGTCCGTAGGTGGCGGCGCTGGGCCACTGGTAGCGGGTGGTGTAGGGCTCCTCCCTGGGGGCCTTCCACAGCGGCAGCGTGTTGTAGGCCAGGTGGTTGTGCAGGTCGATGAGGCCCGGGAAGACGAGGCCACCGGTGGCCACCCGGGGCGCCGAGCCATAGCCGGCCGGGGCGGACCGGGCCGACGGGCGGACCACCTCCACCGTGCCGTCGTCGGAGAGGTATACCGCCCCTCGACGCACGATCTCCTGGGCCGGGTCGAACGTGACCACGGTGCCGGTGACCACCAGGGCCATGCCTCTTACCTCCTACCCGGCATCAACAGGCCGCCCGACGGCGCATACCTACCTGAGATCACGTGAAGATCTGCCGCCGCTTGGCGCTGGCGCGGCCCTCCAGCTGCGGCTCCTGGTCGTAGCGGGCCGCCTTCAGCTCGGGGACGAGCTTGCGGGCCAGCTGCGACCAGGTGATGTCGTAACCGGCCTCCTCGATGATCTTGACCGCGAAGTAGCTCATGGCCCCGTGGTAGCCCCGACCGATCTTGGCGTCGTAGGAGTACTGGTCGTCCCGGCATCCCGACAACAGCAGCTCGTTCATCTCGGACTCGGCGTAGACCTCCCGTCGGCGGGGTCGAGCGGCACGGCGCACCTCTTCGATCACCGGCTTGCGCAGCTTCCTCGGATGAAGGAAGCGCACGCGTCGCTCGTCGGGCGTGAAGCCGGGCAGCGCAGCGCGGGTCACCGAACCCGAGTGGCACGAGTCGGAGATGACCGCCAGCCGCACGCCCCGCTTCAGCCCGGCGAACAGCTCCCGCAACTCGTCGTCGGTCAGCAGCTGCTTCTTGCAGTCCCACGGGCACATGGCCTCGTCGTAGCGGTCGGCCTCCTCTCCGCCGGTGTCCGCCAGGTAGGTGCCGTGCGACGAGTTGGTGAACACCAGCACGTCGCCGGCGGCCGCCCCGGCCAGCAGCGCCTTCAACTCGGCGAGGATTCGGTCGTAGGTGGCGTCGGAGTCCAGCAGCACGGTGACGTCCCGGCGGGCGAAGTCGTAGTGCTTGGTCAGGAGCCCCGCCCACGACTTGGCGTCGTTGACGCAGCCCTTCAGGTCCATCCCGGCCACCGGGTAGTCGTTCACGCCGACGCACAGTGCCTTCTTGGCCATGCTCCCCCGATCAGTGGTACCCGAGGTGATCGACCCGGGAGGCTAGGCCCTGGGAGGCCTCCGCCCGGGGACGACACTCGGACCGCACGCCCCGCGGTCGTAGCTGTCAACATGACGTCGTCCAACTGGTGGAAGGCGAAGCCACCACCAACCCGCCCACGGAGCAACGCAACGATGCCCGTTCAGCTCGACCATCTTCGTCGCCGCATCGACGCCGGCGCCACGGTGGAGGACCTCGGCGGCCGACAGCTCGGCGCCGCTGCGGCCGTGGCGCCTCGCGCCTTCCTGCCCATCGACTGGCCCCCGGGGCTGGAGCCCGAAGCGGTGCCCCTGGACCCCGACCCGTCGCCCGACGACCCCCTGCCCAGGGCCGACGCGGTGGTGATCACCTGGACCGCTGCCGAATGGCGGGCGCTGGCCGACGTGCTGACGCCGGGCGTGGACGGGCCTCGCCGCTGGTACCGCTACGCCCGGAGCTTCGAGTCGTACCTGCCGAGCATCCGGCCGGGCGCGCCGGCCCGCTTCTCCCGCCGGCTCGGCGCCTACCACCCTGCCCGCATCGGGTCGCGCACCGTGCTCGGCCTGAAGTCGGAGCTGCACCTGAACCAGGACGGCGTCACCACCGGGGACGGCACGGCCACCCTTCCGGTGGCCGACCTGCTCCGCCAGGTCATCGACGAGGTCCGTCCGAAGATGGTGATCACTACGGGCACGTGCGGCGCCACCTTCCCCGACCACGAGTTGGGCGACGTGATGGTCACCCGGGGGGCCGCCTTCCGGCTGGAGCAGGAGTTCCGCAACGAGCCGTTCGCCCAGGCCGTGTTCCGGTCCGAGCAGCGCATTCGCCGCAAGCACCTCTCGACGGCGAGAAGCCTGATGGGAGCTATGGCCGACAAGCTGGTGGAACCCGACTTCGCCCCTCCCACCCCCCGCTACGGCTGGACGGGGGGCCTGCTGCCCGGGCCGCACAACTCGCCGGACGTCAAGGTCGACGACGGGCGGGCCCTGCCGGAGTTCCATCCCATCCTGTCGGCCGACTGGTTCCTGTTCGGCACCACGACGAACGCCCTCCACGAGCAGGGCTGCGGGGTGGAGATGGGCGACGCCGTGCTCGGCATGGTCTGCGAGGAGCTCGGCCCTTCGGCGCCCAGGTGGCTGGTGGTGCGCAACCTGTCCAACCCGGTGATCGACGGTCGGCTCCCGCGTGGCCCGATGGCCGACGTGCAGGGGCTGTGGTCGGGGTTCTACTACGAGACCTACGGCTACTGGACCAGCGTCAACAGCTCCATCGCCTGCTGGGCGATGCTGGCGCCGTAGCGCCAGCTTCACCCGGCCGGTCGCACCTCCAGCTGGTAGGCCCCCCGGCCCCGGGGCGAGTAGTGACGGACTCGGACCAGGTAGCGGCCGGCCATGAGGATCGTCTGGATGCGGGCGTTGCGGCCCTGGCCGCTGTCGTCATCCTCGGCGACCAGCCTGGTGTCGCTGTCCGGACCGTAGACGGCCACCACCACGTCGGTGGGGCCCGCCGTCTCGAGGGCCACGGCACCGGGGTCGGAGAGCGAGAACCGGAACAGGTCCTCCTCGCGGTGGGCGCCGATGGATGCCTCCACCGGCGGCCCCCCCACCTGAACGTCGGCGGTCGGCTTCTCCTCCGCCGGGTAGACCGAGGTGATGAAGTCCTTGTCGGTCTGCGAGAGCTGGCGGTTCCAGCCCACCGAGAAGGTGCCGATGGTGTGGGCTTCCGGGACGGGGTACAGCATGATCGAGCTCCGGTCGAACTCGCTGAACTGGGTGCTGTCGCGGCTGTACACCTCGAACAGGTTGTGGTCCACATCGGCGCGCGACCAGTTGTTCGGCGGGTTCGCGTAGTACCGGTAGACCGCCTCTTTGTCCCAGGGGATCTCGACGTCCGGGTTCTGGTGCTCGTGGATGCAGGCCAGGGCGTGGCCGAACTCGTGCAGCACCACTCGTTGGTACTCCTCGTCCTCGCTGTCGGGCGTGAGCCAGCCGTAGTTCATGGTGGGCTGCCCGGCGGCGATGCCGAGGGCATCGGTGCCGAGGTACGACCAGGAGCCCTCGTCCTGGAACGAGATGCGGATGTCGGCTGGGGGTTGGTCGACGAACTCGAAGGTGATGTTGGCGAACTGCATCCAGGCACGGGCCACCTCGGCCACCTTGGCCTGCACCCCCGGGTCTCCGTCCAGGAAGCCGACCCGCAGCACCCGGCCGGGCCGCCACTCCTTGGCCGTCTCGAGCGCCAGCTCGAAGGGCTGAAGGGGAGGTGGCACCTCCCGGCGTGGGGACCTCAGAGGAGCGTTGGCGGGACGCTCGCCCATGGCCCGATCGGCCGCCTCCACCACCCGCTCGACAGGAAGGACTTTGTCGATGCACGCCTTGAGGGGCTCGGCCATGGGGGGATTCTCCCTTCCCGTCTCGGCGCTGGTGAGCGCGCTTCGCCAGCGTAATGCCGGGTCAGCCAGCTCCGTTCGGGAGATCGGGTGAGTGCTGTCCGCACACCATCCGGAAGGATCCGGTCGTCTCCACGGTGTCGAAGGCGCTGAGCGGGTAGGCGCAGAGGAGCGAGAACCGCTGAGAACGCCCGAGGACGTTCCAGAGGTCCTCGAGGGCGAGGGCGGCGGAGATGTTCCCTTCGGCCCACAGAACGGCCACCATCTCTCCGTAGATGCGAACGGCGCGGCCGGAGCTGGCCAGGCGGGCGACGAGGCCGCCGAAGGCAGCCTCGAAGCGGACCGGGTCGGGGGTGCCGTCCACCATGAACAGCGAGAGCGTCTCCGCTGCGTCCACGTCGACGTAGCGACCCTCTGCTCGGGCCGCCTCGACGTTCACGCCGGCTCGGACGACAGCCGCTTCGAACAGCTCCCGGTGTTGCTTCGTGGCGACGACGAGGACAGCGTCGTCCTTCCGCAGGCCCGGCTCGATGTAGTGGCCCACCGACTCGGCGAGGAGCTCGTCGCTCTCGTAGAACTCGACCAGGTGCTGGTCGGCGTGGACTGCCGCGGCGCCGGTTGCCTCGAGCGGGCGAGAGGAGTGGCCCGACGACGGGGTGAGGGTCAGCTCCCCGCCGTGATGCCCGGCCAGCTTGGCGGCAACGGCGAACACCCCGAGGCCCGCAGGGTCGAAGCTGGCCACGTCCCGCAGGTCGACGCCCACGGTGAGGTTTCCCTGGCCGTCGATCAGGTCGCCCAGCACCACTCCGAGGCGGATCGAGCGGGCCAGATCGAGGTATCCGCGCACGGTGACGACGACCGCTCCGAGCTCACGGGCGATGTGGAACGAGTAGTCACCGGGCGTGGGCATGGGCATCGATCGAGGGTTGTGTCGTCAGCACCGGGCTCGTCCTTGAGCCGACCCGGTCACCGTGGACATGCGCCACCCCGCCGGTCAGCGTTGGGTCGCCTCCACGGCTACTGCTCGCCGTCGGCGTCGTCGTCGAGCGTCGCCGGCTGCGCCTGCTCCAAGGCGTCGGCCACCGGCACCTCGGCGTCGACGACGTCGGGTTCCGCCGGCCCTGGCCCGAGCACCGACTCGGCTTGTTCCAGCGCGTCCGCCTCCGGGACGCCGGGGCCGACGGGCGGGGGCTCGGCCGTCGCCGAGCCGACGACGGGCTCGGCCTGTTCCAGGGCGTCGGCCTCGGGGATGTCGAAGTCGGCCACGCCACCTCCTCCGGTGTCCTGGGGCGTGGCGCCAACCTAGCGCCTGCCCTCGGTGCCGTCGTCGCCGCGAGCGCAGGTGTGCTCGGCCGCGCCGGCGTGCGGGTAGAAAAGGGCCATGACGGCGGAGTTCGCCGACCGGACCGAAGCTGGTCGCCGTCTTGCTGGCCACCTCCAGGGCTACGCCGGAAGGTCCGACGTCCTCGTGCTGGCCCTCCCCCGGGGCGGGGTACCCGTGGCCTTCGAGGTGGCGGCCGCCCTGCGAGCGCCCCTCGACGTGTTCCTGGTCCGAAAGCTCGGTCTCCCCGGACAGGAGGAGCTGGCCATGGGCGCGGTGGCCAGTGGCGGGGTGCGCGTGATCAACGACCGGGTGGTCGAAGCGGCACGAGTGCCGATGAGCGTCATCGACGCGGTCACCAGCGTCGAGTCGCAGCTCCTCGAGGAGCGTGAGCGGCTGTACCGGGGCGACCGCACCCCTGCCCCCGTCGCCGGCCGCGCCGTCGTGCTCGTCGACGACGGGCTGGCGACGGGCACCACCA
>JALYHF010000218.1 GCA_030776745.1 Actinomycetota bacterium
GGCGGGGGCGGCGGTGACGCCGACGTCGCCGCCTTCGCCGCGGGGCTCGAGGTCCTGGCCGTCAATACCTACAAGGGGGCGCTGGACGCCGCCACCGCGGGCAAGCTGGGCGCTGTCCCTCCTGCCGGCGCCGAGTTCGTCAAGACGGCCATGGCCCAGCACCAGGAGTACCTCGACGCCCTCAACGCGCTGCTCGCCAGCGCCGGAAGGCCCAAGGTGAGCCAGCCCAACGCCCAGCTCAAGTCGGTGGTGGACACCAAGTTCGCCCAGGTGAAGGACTTCGCAGGTGCCGCCCAGCTGGCCCGCGAGCTGGAGCAGATCGCCGCCGCCACCTACCTGAGCGTCATCCCGACCCTGCAGAGCAAGGACGCCATCAAGCTGGCAGGGCAGGCCAACATCAACGACATGCAGCACATCGCCATCCTGAACTACGTCCTCGGCGAGTACCCGGTGCCCGACACCTTCGCCAAGACCGACAAGGCGGCCAAGCCCACCTGACATCAGGACGGCAGCTGCACTAATCCCACCGCAGCCGCTCCTTGAAGGAGCGGCTGCGGTGCTGCCAGGTGGTGGACAGTCATGGTAGGGGACGTCGAGCACGGTCGAACCGTTGAAGGCGGACCCGCCGCTTGACCTGCCTGGTCAGCAGGTCCCGCTCGCGTTGGTAGCGCGGGGCCGAGGTAGTACTGCCACTCCAGTGGCCGGATGGTGCTGGACAAAGGGGGTTCCCGATGTCGTGGCCCTTGGGCAGCCGGCGACGAGGTCATCCGTCCATGAGCGCGCTTTCGCTCGGGCTCGAGTGCCGCCCGCCGGGCTGCTCCCCGTTCGCCGCCGCGAGGGCTCAGGTTACCCGGAGGAAGCCCTGCACCACGGGGGTGTCTCTCGGGGCAACCACCCCACCCGCCGGCTCGGCGGTGATGGCCAGCATGGAGAGGTCGGCGTCTGCCTTAAAGGCCGCGACACCGGGATCGGCACCGAGGACACCCACTGACACGGTCCGACCTCCCACCAGCGCCCAGAGCTGATAGGTGCGATCCTTGCTGAGGGGTGGGAGATTCTCAGGAACGAGGTAGCCGTTGCCGTTGGGTTGCACCACGGCCCGGGCGATGAGGCGGCCGTCGTCGGTGCGGAGCTGGACCCGCTGGGCACCGGCGTCGAAGAGGGCGGCGGCCACGGCTTCGTCCAAGCCCCGCTTCTCGACGATCTCCGGTAGCCGGTCGATCCGCTGGTCCTGGCGCACCACCTGGACGCCGAGGGCGGCGATGACGGCGGCGGCGCTGGCGGCGAGGGCGGCCACGGGGCGGAACGGGAGCATGCGACGCCGGGGCGTGAGGGAGGTGAGCCGGGCCAGGTCGAGCTCGGGCGGGGGCTCCTCCAGGTTGGCGGCGATGCGGGTCCACACGCCCTCCGGCGCCGGCGCCCCCACGTGGGCCAGGCACGCTGCCGCCTCGCGGTGCGACGTCACCTCGGCCGCGCACTGAGGACAGCCCCGCAGGTGAAGCTCGATCTGTTCGGCCTCACCGGGGTCCACCGCGTCGAGGGCGTAGGCCCCCAGCAGTTCCTCGATCTCGGGATGGCTCAGTCTTGAAGCCACGCCAGTCCCCCCACCTCGGGCTCCATGAGCGCCGCCTTCAAGTACTTGAGGCCGGCGCGGATCCTGCTCTTCACCGTGCCCTCGGGCTGGTCGAGCAGCTGGGCCACCTCCCGGTAGGTGTGCCCGCCGAAGTAGGCGAGCTCGATGGCCCGCCGCTGGTCCTGGGGCAGCACGGCCACCGCCTGCTTGACCCGCTCGGCGACGGTGAGGTCCCACACCTCGCGTTCGACGTCGTAGCCGGCCTCCGCCGTCTGGCGGGCCTCGCGCTCCTCCCGTTGGCGGCGGGACCTCTCGGAGCGCAGCAGGTCCACCGCCCTCCCGTGGGTCTGGGCCAGAAGGTAGGAGCGCAGAGACCCCCGCTCCGGGTCGAACTTCTCCGGCTGCGTCCACAGGCGGAGGAAGACGTCTTGGAGGACCTCCTCGGCCGCCACCAGGTCGGCCAGGACGCGCCGAGCCAGCGCGAACACCGCTCCGGCGTGGCGACGGTAGGCCTCGGCCAGGGCATCTTGGCGCCATCGACCGATGGCGACGACCAATGCGGC
>JALYHF010000219.1 GCA_030776745.1 Actinomycetota bacterium
GCCCGGCCCCGGGGCAGCTTGGCCTCGGCGGCCACGAGGAGGTTCTCGCCGACGCCGAGGTCCTCGAACAGCTCGAGCGACTGGAACGTGCGGGCCAGGCCGAGACGGGCCCGCCGGTGGGGGGGAAGTCCCTCGACCCGCGTCCCGGCCAGGGAGATGGTCCCGGCCTCGACGGGCACGAAGCCCGCTACGGCATCGATCAGCGTCGTCTTGCCCGCCCCGTTGGGCCCAATCAGCCCGACGACCGAGCCGGCCTCCACGTCGAGGGAGACATCCCTGAGGGCCTCCACGCCGGCGAAGCGCACGGAGAGGCCGCGGACCTCCAACAGGGCAGCGCTCACGGCACCTCACCCGACGCCCTGGTCTGGAGGCCGTCCTGACCCTGCGCTCCGTCGCGACCCGCGGCGTTGTCGCCGGCGACCTTGCGCCGTCCCAGCAGGCGCCGGCCGGCGCCGGCGATGCCCTCGGGAGCCAGCACGACCACGGCCACCAGGCCGACCCCGCTGAGCAGGAGCTGGTAGCGCCCCAGCGTGCCCACTTGGTCGAGGGCGGTGAAGACGATGCCTCCGGCGGCCAGCGCGCCGCCGACCAGGGCGCCCGAGATGCTGGTGATCCCTCCGAGGTAGGCGATGCCCAGGTACGAGAGCGACACGAACACGCCGAACGACTCGGCCGACAGCTGGCCCTCCTGGTAGCCGACCAGCGCGCCGGCGATCCCGGCGATGAACGCCGAGGTGGTGAAGGCGGTGAGCTTGGCCGCGGCCACGTCAACGCCGAGGGCGGCGGCCGCCGCCTCGTTGGCCCGCACGGCCAGCAGCCGGCGGCCGACACGGCCCCGGCGCAGGTGGGCCACCGACACCGCAGTGGCGCCGAGCGCAGCCAGGACGAGCAACCCGAACACCGGCCGGGGGTAGTGGCCCTCGCCGGGGGAGGCCCGGCCGATCCCGAGGTCCACGCCGAACAGCGCCGGTGGCGGCACCCGATGGCCGAGAAAGCCGCCCGCCAGCGCGGTGCTCTTGAACACCAGCTCCTCCACGGCCACCGCCCCGGCGACGGTCACGAGGGCCAGGTTGAGCCCCCGCACCCGCAGGGCGGGGACCCCCAGGGCCAGCCCCACCAGGCCGGCCAGCCCAGCGGCGAGGAGGGGGGCGAGCGGGAAGGGGACGCCGAGGCCGCTGGCCAGCCGGCTGAGCGAGAACCCGGCGATGCCGGCGAAGGCCATCTGCGCCAGCGAGATCTGCCCGGCGTAGCCGGTGAGGACCACGAGCGACAGGCAGACGACGGCTGCGATCATGCTCGTCACCAGGCCCAGGCGGTACCGCCCGGGCAGGACCACGAGCGCCCCGGCGCCGAGCACCACCATCGTGGTCGCCGTGGGCAGGACCCGGCGGGGCCATCCCGCCGCCGGGAGCCGTCCCGTGCCAGGCGTGCCGCGCTGGGGCGCGCGCCGGCCCCCGAAGGCCAGGGCCACCACGATGACGAGCAGCGGAAGGCCGGCGCCGAGCCCGAGGCGGGGAAGCCACGGGAAGCGGTCCTGCAGCACGACGATCTCCGATTGGGCCATGCCCAGCACCAGGCCGGCCGCCACCGTCACGCCGAAGGACGACAACCGCCCGACCAGGGCAGCGGCCAGCGCCGGCACGACGAGCAGGGTGGACGTCACCGGGTTGAGCTGGGTGATCGGACCGGCGAGGATGGCGCCGAGGGCGCCCACCACGCCGGCCAGCACCCACGTCCCCGCCGCCAGGGCGTCCGGTGACCAGCCGGTGACCATGGCGCCGAGCTCGTCCTCGGCCGCCGCTCGAGCGGCCAGGCCCACGCGGGTGAACCGGGTGATGGCCCACAAGAGGCCGGCGCCGGCGGCCACGAGGGCGGCCAGCTCGAGCCGGTCGCTGGGAAGGGTCACGCCTCCCACCGTCACCGGGTGGGCGGGCAGGACGGCGGGGACGAAGCGGTTGCTCGGGCCGAACTGCAGCACGGCGACGGCCTGCAGGGCCACCGTCAACCCGACCGAGGCCACCACGCCGGCCAGCGGTGGCGACGACCGCAGTGGCCGGAACACGACCGCGTAGACCAGCAGGCCGAGAAGGCCGGCCGCCCCGAGGGACAGGCTCAGCGCCAGGGCCAGCGAGGGCCGTTCGGCGAGGTGGAGGCGCGCCGGGACTCCCACCACCGGCACGACCAGGTCCCCGCTGGAGCGCAGCTCGGAGAAGACGTAGGCGCCCCACATGGCCATGGCGCCGTGGGCCAGGTTCACCACCCCTGAGGCCCGGTAGGCCAGCACCAGGCCGAGGCCGATCGCCCCGTACACGGCGCCGGTGCCCGTGCCCAGCACCAGGAACAGCAGGTAGTCCTTCACCGGCCCCTCACCGGCGCGCCTCGGAAGGACTCCGCGTGTCGGTGCTGGCCCCAGCGGTTGTGGCCGGGCGTGGCCTCGGCGAGAATCGGCCCAGGCGCCACCCGCGCCGGTGAGCCCGACGAGGACGCGGAGAAGACCTGGTGGACCGGAACCGAGGCCGTCCCACACTCGCTGCCGTCGCCATCCTCGCCCTCCTCACGGTGGCAGCTTGCACCCGGGACGGTCGCTCCGGGGAGGGGGCGTCGGGCCGGGCGACGGGCCCGCCCATTCTGCTGGGCATGATCAACCAGGAGAACGCGCCGGTGGGATCGTTCCCCGAGGTTCGGGAGGGAGCCGAGGCGGCGGTGCGGTACGTGAACGAAGAGCTGGGTGGGGTGGGCGGCCGCCCACTGCAGCTTCGTCCGTGCACGACCACGGGTTCGCCGGAGTCCTCCCGGGCCTGCGCCAACGAGCTGGTCGAGAGTCGCCCGGTCGCCATAGTGGGCGGGGTCGACCTCGGTGCGGTGTCCTCGCTGCCGACCCTCACCAGAGCGGGCATCCCCTATGTCGGGGGGTCACCGACGCTGGGCGCCGAGCTGACCTCGTCGTCGGCGTTCATGTTGAGCGGCGGTACACCGGCCGACCTGCTCGGGCACGTGCAGTACATCGTGGAGAAGCTGCGGGCCAAGAAGGTGGCTGTCCTCTACGTGGACCTGTCCGGCGTGCTGTCGGCGGTGGCTCCCGTGGCCCGGGAGGTGCTGCGCAAGAAGGGCGTGACCGACGTCAAGCTGGTGGCCGAGAGGGCCGACGCGGCCGACTTCACGCCCGCGGTCACCGCCGCCAACGGCAGTCGTCCGGATGCCATCCTCGTGGTGTTCCCGGCCCAGGGCTGCTCTCGGATCATGCAGGCCAAACAGGCCCTCGGGGTCACGGCCAAGATGTTCTACCCGAGCGCCTGCGCCGACCCGGGTGCCATCGACGCGGCCGGCGCCGGCGCCGAGAACGCCTACTTCGCCGCCGGGTACCTGCCCTATTCCGACAGCTCCGAGGAGAACGTCGCCGTCTACTTGTCCAAGGTGCGCCCAGCGCGCCCGTCGCTGCTCTCGGAGACCGGCTTCAGCGTCGTCATGGACCTCTCGTCGTTGATGAAGGACGTGAGTGGACCGCTGACGCCGGCCACCTTGACGGCGAAGCTCAAGGAGACGCGGGACCACCCCAGCTTCCTCGGCCACAGCTTCGGTTGCGCCAGCGTGCCGGTGCCCCTGCTCAGCTCGGTGTGCAACGCCCACGTCCGCATCCTCCAGCAGCGAGCAGGACGCCTGCACGACGTGGAGGGCGAGTGGGTGAGCGGGGCCGAGCTGGTGAAGTTGGTGACCGGCTGACACGGGCGGACCGGCGCCCTGCACCTCACTCGGTGGCGCTGCCAGGCTAGGGGCGTGGACGTGAAGGTGCGGGCGTGGCTGGCGGCCCCGGCGAAGGCGTGGGCCCGGGCCCGTGGTCTCTACCGGGGCGCCCGCAGCGTCGAGCTGGGTGACGACGGCGAGAACCCTGCGGCCTTCCGCCTGCCCAACGGCGACCTGGTGGAGGTGTTCGACGCCCTCCTTGTCGCGCTCTGCGTGGTGCTCGGGGGCGGTGTCGTGGTCTGGCTCTTCGGCCCCCGCGGCCTGGTGGCGGTGGCGGTGGCGGGGGCGATGGGGTTCGGCGCCTACCGCATCGTGCGGGTGCTCGCCGTGCCCACGGACACGGACGCGGACGCTGAGGCGGAGGCGTCGCCGGGTGCCGACGGCCTGCCCCGGGTGCCCCGGCGCCGGCAGCGGGGGGGACGGCGGCTCGACCGGGCGCGACTCCACGTCGAGGACCGAGCGCCGCCGTCCGAGCGGGTGACCAAGGCGGGGGACCGCCTGCGGGTGCGCCTGGCCCACCGCCTGAAGGCGGTTCCGCGGGCCTTCCTCGTCGCCGTGGCCGCGTCCGTGGCCGCCGGTGTGCTGGTCTTGGTCCTGGGCCCCTTGCCGCTGGTCGTCATGGCCGTGGCCGGGGGGATCGCCTACGGCGGATACCGGGTGGTGCCCATCCTGCGGGTCCCCGTCGAGCTGTCCGTCTCCCCGGTGCAGGACCGGCTGCGGGCGCCGGCCCGAACCGACGGCCCTCGAGGGGCGGGCGGGCCGGCCTCCCTGGTCCGTCGCCTCCGGCGCGTCCCCCCGGTCACGTTGACCGTCGCCGCCGGCCTGGGGGCCGCCGGGGGCCTGCTGTGGTTCCTCGGCCCGCCGGCGCTTTTGATCGTCGGCCTGGTCGCCGTCGTCGGCGCCGGCGGTCGCGAGGTAGGACGGAGCCTGCGGGTTCGCACCAGGCCTGACCGAGAGAGCCGGGCCGACGGGTTGGCCTCTGGAACGACCGCCGGCGCTCGGCCGCCAGAACCGGCAGGCGTGACCAGGGTGGTGCGACGAGTGAAGCGGGAGCGGCCGTCGGCTTCGGTGCCGGAGCTGCCCCAGACGCGGCGGCGGGCCCGACGATGGTCCGGGCTGGTCGACGGCCTCCAGCGCGTCCCCCCTGTCGTCCCCGGGGTGGCGGCCGGGCTGATCGCGGCCGGTGCCCTGTCGTGGTTCGTCGGTCCGCTGGCGTTGGTGGTCCTCGGGGCGCTCGCCATCGTGGGCTCGGCAGGCCGGGAGGTGGTGCAGATCCTGCGCATTCCCGCCGAGGCGGAGCCAGACCACCGGCCCCCTCCTGCCTCACCGGGCCGGGTGGCCGGTACCAGTCGGGGCGAACGGGGACAGGACGGGGCGAGGCGGGGCAACGCCGACCAGGCCGAGTCCGAGCGCCCCCCTCTCCCAGGTGGGCGGCCTCCGGAACGGCGGCCGCCGGCTCGGCGATGGTCCGGGGCGGTCCGCCGCCTCCGACGAACCCCTCCGGCCCTGGTGGCGGTGGCGGCCGGCCTGGCGGCCTCCGGCGTGGTGCTGTTGCTCCTCGACGCCCGCGCACTGTTGCTCCTCGGCGTCGTCTCGATCGTCGGCCTCGGGGGCTACGAGGCGGCGCGGGCCTTGCTGGCCGCCGTCGGTCGCCGTCGCGAGGGCCGGCCTTCTCCGGACGCCCGGGGCGGCACCAGGCCGAGGGCCGGCCGGTGGTCCATCCTGCTCGACCGCCTCCGGCGCATCCCCCCGGTCATCCCCGCCGTCGTGGCCGGCCTGGTGGGCGCCGGCGCGCTGGTGTGGGTCCTCGGGCCCCTGGCCCTGTTGATCCTCGGCCTGCTGGCCGTCGTCGGCGTGGGCGGCCACGAGGTGGTGCGATCCTTCCGGGTCCCCGAGCCCGAGGAGGGGGCCCGGTCCGCCCCGTCGCCCCGGGACGAGGTGGTCGTCGCCAGCCCTCGAGAGGAAGGGAGGGCAGCGACCGCAAGCGGGCGGGACGGTGACGGGGGGGCAGCCAAGCCGGCGCCGGAGCCGGCCGACGCCCGGCCGTGGGCGCGGCGATGGACCGGGCTGACCGAGCGATTGGGCCGGGACGCGGCGGCCGCCCCACCTTCGCCCCCCCCGTCCGGCCC
>JALYHF010000220.1 GCA_030776745.1 Actinomycetota bacterium
CCCGCGCCCGTGATCGTCTCGTCGAGGTCCACCAGCTGGGCGTGGTGCAGCGGCCACAGCTGGTGCTCGACGGGGGTGTAGCGCAGCGTGCCCAGCACCAGGCTGTAGGCGCCCCAACGGGCGGTGAGGAAGTGGTCGAGCTGCCCGAGCTCCTCCTCCCGGTACGGCCCTGCCCGTTGGACCCGGGCATCCAAGGAGGCCCGCTTCCGGGTCAGTCGCCGGCTTTGGTAGCGGCACGTGTCACCCTCCACGGACGTCGAGGTGAAGGCCGGCTGATAGGGCACGCCGGCGATAAGCCGCGCACCCACCACCGTGGGCGGGTGCGACGCCTCCAGGGTGAAGAACCACAGGGCGGGCCGGTCGCCGGGCGCCGTGACGTAGGTGCGGAGGTTGATCTCGGTGAACGTGGACAGGGGGGGCAGCGGAGGCAGACCGGGGATCCGCGTTCGCTCGGCCTGGAACATCACCAGGCTCAACCAGGACCGGCCCTCGAACAGGTCGATTTCCAAGGCCCGCGGAACGAGGGGCCGCATCGCTTCGAGGGGACACGGCCAGTGCACGAAGCTGGTGTAGTTCCACGTCTGGCGCAGCAACGGGATGCGGACCGGCTCGGGGAGCAGTACCTCCCGCCCCTTCATCGGCCCTGCTCGTGGCCCTTCGGGGGTCACCGGGTGTGCGGCTTCTCGGCCTCGCCACCCAGCGCCACCCACACGGCTTGCACGTTGGCGTAGTCCTCACCGTCGGGCAGGCCTCCTAAGGAGTCGAGGACGTCGTCGGGGGCGTTGGACCCTTCAGCGGCAGCCACCAGCTCTTCCCGGCCCGCCGGGAAACGGGCTGCGGCGAGGTGACGGGCCAGGTCGGCTCGGTCGTCGGCCACCGAGTCGGCGATGCCCAGTCCGGGCTGGTCGTCGAGGTCGAACCGCCGGCCCGGGCCCACGTCGGGGTCCTCCTGCATCCTGGATTCCTGGGAGCGCGACTCCACCGGGGCGCCCTTCAAGAGCGACTCCACGTCGTGCGACATGGCGTCGTCTACCCGTGGGCTGTGCTTGTCCGTCTCTCGTTCCATGGCGCAGTTGTGCCCCGTGGCCAGGCCGGCTGAACCCTGGCGAGTAGCGTCACCCCTCGTGGCCGACGAGCAGGACGACACCTCGCCCCGTCGCACGGAGGCGGACGTGCAGCGGTTGGCCCTCGACCTGATCCGTGCCTGGATCGACAACAAGCCGGCCCGGTGGACGGCCCTGGTCACCCAGGCCCACAACGAGGGGCCTCGGGAGGTGGTGGAGGCGTTGGGCGGAACGGTCGAGATGCTGCTCTCCCGCATCGCCACCCGAGCCGGCTCCAGGGAGATGATGGAGGTGCTGGCCGACCAGGTGGCGCTGCTGCTCGTGCGAATCTCCCACCAGATCGGCTCGACGCCGAAGGCGACGCTCGACACGATCCTGGCCGAGTCGACCGCCACGTCGGCGCCGTCAGACGAGCCCGGTCCTCCGCCTTCGTCGAACTGATTCGAATCTCCTCGACTGCCGCCGGGCGGATGTCGCTGACGGCTACCGGACCGGCCGGCGCACGAAATCGATGATGATCCGGGCCAGTGGAGCCGGTCGGCTGTAGACGACCGTGTGCGCCGCCCCGGGGATTACGGCGAGCCCCGAGCGTGGCCGCCGGCGTTGCAGCTCGTCGAGCCACTCCTGGGGAGCGATCCGATCGCGTTCGCCACGCACCAGCAGCACCGGGCAGGTGAGGGCCGACAGCTTGTCCTCGATGGCGTCGTCGACGGCGTGGCGCAGTGCCCGGAGCATCCGGCCGGGTCCCATCTCCCCTAGCTCGTAGGCAGCCAGTGCGTGGAACGACAGTGGCTCGGCCGGGGCGTTGGCCTGCCATCGCCAAACCTGGGCGAGCAGGCTCCGGGCCCGCCGATCGACAGCGGGGCCGATCAGGACGATCCCTCCGACGGCCTCCGGATGCCGCGCCGCCAGGGCGGCGGCGACCTGCGCCCCTATCGAGTGGCCCACAACGGTACTGCCCTCCAGGCCCGAGGCGGCCATCCAGGCCGCCACCAGGTCGGCCATCTCGCTGATGGTGAGGGAACGGCCGCAGGCCGGCGTGCGCCCGAAGCCGGGCATGTCAGGAGCCGCGACCCGGCACGACGCGGCGAGTTGGCGAGCCGTCGGCACCAGATAGCGGCTCGAGACGATGCCGTGGAGCAGCACGAGCGTCGGGGTACGGGTGGGCGGTCCCGACCACGTCCTGGCGTGCAGGGTGGCAACCCCTCCCGGCCAGCCGTCCGGCCGCTTCCGGCCCCGTCTGTTGCTCCCGCTGGCTATCGCGGCACGTTTTCGGACTTGGCGCCGGCCAGCGGCGCCTCGGCGCTGTCGCTCGCAGGCTGAGGTCCACGGCGTCCGTCGGCGCCCTCGTCGTCAGCGCCCGAGGAGACCTGCGGCGCATCCGGGTGGGCCGAGCGCCGGGGCGGCCACAGCTTCCACACGGCGAGGGCCACGCAGATGCCGAGGGCCCCGCCGGCGAGGACGTCGCTCGGATAGTGCGCCCGCTTCCTCACCAGCGACCAGTGGACGGCCATCGTGCAGCCGGAGAGCGGCAGGAAGGCCAGCGGCAGCTCCTGCGCCGCCCCGATGGCGAAGGCCAGGTCGCTGGCCGCGTGGCCGGACGGGAACGACGACGTCACCGGTCCGAGTTGGTGACGGGCCGACCGAGGCGGGTGCCTCCTGCCCACCAGGGCCTTGATCGGGAGGTGGGCCGCCGCCGCCGACAAGTAGCAGACGCTCCCTCGCAGCGCGGCCCGGCGACCGCGCTCGCCCGTGGCGCTCAGAAGCGCGGCGATCCCCGCCCATGCCGGAGGCCGCTGGATGAGGTCGCCCGCCCTTCCGAAGAAGGTGGACCCCTTCCGCGATCCCTTCCCGACGACCCTCGCCACGAGGGCGTCCTCCGCTTTCCCGCCCCGCTTCATCCGGTCGCCCACGCTTCGTCCTTCCCTGTCGAGGTGGCGCGCCACACAACCCTGCCCACGAACCGTTCCGGCCAATCGTGCCGCCACTGGCTCTGGGTCGGTTGGCGATCCCGGCGGTCGACGTTGGTGAGTTGGTGCTCGTCGCCCGGCCGTGTCAGCTCGGCGGTCCGCGCGACCCGTAGAGACTGGCGACGTGCTCTCGACGCGGGCCCAGCTTCTCCTGCCGGGCGGCCTTGTTGGTGGCTCGTCCCAGGGCCCCTTGGCCACGAAGAGCCACGTTGATGAACACCTCGCCCTCGCCCACCTTGGCGATGGCGTCGACCGTGTCCCTCTTCTTCGGGAGGGGACTGGCGGCGGCGACGGCAGCCAAGATAACGACGTGTGGGCAACAAAAGTGCCTCGGAGCAGGGTGGGCCCGGCAGGGATCGAACCTGCGACCAAAGGATTATGAGTCCCCCGCTCTGACCACTGAGCTACGGGCCCTCGTCTGGCGAGCCGCGAGCTCCGGGGCTGGGACTCGAACCCAGAACCTAGTGCTTAACAGGCACCCGCGCTGCCGATTGCGCCACCCCGGAAGGCTTCTCCGACGATAGCAGCGCCCAGCAGAGCCCCATGATGGCTCGATGCGTCCGCGTGCAGGCGTAACGCACGTACACGCATCCGAATTCGTGCTTGGTGGTTCGGATGCTCGGATCGGGCACGGCTCGGTACGGCTTGCGGAACTGGTTCCGCGGGACGCCCGTGACCGCCGCCCAGTGCTCCTCGGCGACATCGAGGTCCAAGCCTTCGTGGAGGTACACCTGAACCCTCATCCGGCTCTCATCGATCTGGAAGAACCGCCGAAGCCAGGCGCAGAAGAACGAGATCATCCG
>JALYHF010000221.1 GCA_030776745.1 Actinomycetota bacterium
CCCACACCAATCCGGCGAAGCGGTCGACGAGGGCGTCCCACGCCCTCGGTTCGCCAGCAGAGGCACCCTGCACCAGACCAGCGATCTCGGCGGTTGCCACGGAGCGATTGTACGGAAGATGTATCAGGCGGACCAGTGCCAACTCTCTTTCGCCAACCTCGAAAGGAGCGCTCATGAAGCGGGTCACGGAGAAGCAGAGCATGAAGCGGATCGTCCGAGCTCTCACCACCGCCGCCAGCCTTGGTGCCTTCTGGCTGGCCGCCGCCGCGCCGCTGTACGCCAGCTGACGGGCACCTGACGGGTAAACCGGCCGACCGGGAGGGCCACCGTGCCCTTCGCAAGATCTTCGAAGAAAGATGTATCAGGCCGGTCCCTCCCAACTCTGTAACGCAACGCCAACCGAGGAGGGGTACATGAAGCGGGCCGACCGGAACACCGGCACGCTGAGGCCGTCGGGGACGCCCGACCTCCGTGCCCTCGGAGACATCGGCGACTGATTCGGTCAGCGGGCGGCCCGGCCCCCCCAGGCCGCCCGCTGCCGGCACTACGCCATGCTCATCTTTCCCATCGCCCTGGGCACCGGAGTTGCCTTGGGGTACTTGCGTGGCGGGCGTCTCCGTCACCTCTCCCGCCTGAACCTGCGCGCCCCTGCCCTCGTGGCGGCTGCGCTGGCCCTCCAGCTGGGCGCCGGGCGTTCACCCGACCGGTGGCGGTTCACGGTGATCCTGTGCAGCTACGCCGTCGTGGCCGCCTGGCTGGTGGTCAACGCGGCCGGCCGGCCCGCGCCGCTCCGGGTGGCGGCCGGGCTCCTGGCCGCAGGGTGGGTGCTCAACCTCGCAGCCATCGCCACCAACGGCGGCATGCCGGTGTCGCTCCACGCCGCCCGCCAGGTGGGCGCCTCCCCGGGCCTGGACGTGTCCGAGGGCCACCTCTACAAGCACGTCCCCGCCGGAAGGGACACCACCCTCTCGTGGTTGGGCGACGTCATCCCGATCCGCCCCCTGGGCAGCGTGGTGAGCGCGGGCGACGTGGTCATGTTCGCCGGGATCGTGCTGGTCGTCGCCGCCGCGATGGTGCCGGCCAGGGGGGAGGGACCGCCGACGACCATCGGCGCGCCAGGGCCGGCGCCCGAGGGCCGAGCGGGGGAAGCGGTGGCGTGAGGATGGGACGCGTTGGCGGCGCCTGGCGGGCCGAGAAGCGGGCCGCCAGCTCGGGGGCGAGAACCGGTGAACGACGGAGGCGATGACCAGCAGTTGGCCGCGGAGATCACCCGCGGCAGCGTGGCCGCCCTGCAACGGGTCTACGAGGCCCACGCCGGGCGGATCTTCTCCCTGGCCCGGCGCATCATCGGCGACGGCCGGCTGGCGGGCGACGTGGTGGAGGAGGTGTTCGTGGCTCTCTGGGAGAGACCGGAGGACTTCGACCCCCGCCAGGGGTCCCTCGGCGCCCACCTCTCGACCCTGGCCAGCATCCGAAGCCATGAGCTGGTGAGGAACCGGAGCGGGGCCCAGGAGGGTACCGGGCGGGAGCGGTTGGCGCCCGATGTCGAGTTCGGGCTGCTGCGAGGGGAGGCCCAGGTGCTCCCGGAGGAGGAGGAGCGGGCCATCGAACTGGCCTACTTCGGTGGCTACTCCTGCGGCGAGCTCGCCCAGCTGTTCGACGTGCCCGAGCCCACGGTGTTGGCCCGGATCCGTCGCGGCCTGAAACGCCTGCGGCTGGCCATGCCCCACGACCCGACTGACTGAGCCCGCCTGCAGCTCACGAGATCCGCTTTGCCAATGGGTGCCGATGGGAAGGTGTGGTGGTCAACTCGCTCCGGCCAGTGGTGGCCGGTTCCGCTGGTGGGAGCTGAACACACGTGCGGAGGCAGATCGACCGGAGGCAGATCGACGTGAAGGCAGTCGTGTGGCACGGCAACGAGGACGTCCGCGTCGACGAGGTGCCCGACCCGGCGATCCTGGAGCCCACCGACGCTGTGGTGAGGATCACCTCGACGGCCATCTGCGGGTCGGACCTCCATCTGTACAGCAAGCTGTGGCCGGCCGTGCGGGAAGGCGACACCATCGGGCACGAGCCCCTGGGCATCGTCGAGGAGGTGGGGCCCGAGGTCACCCACATCGGGCCCGGCGACCGCGTGGTCGTCCCGTTCAACATCTCGTGCGGGAGCTGCTCCTTCTGCACGCGAGCCCTGTACTCCCAGTGCGATACCACGCAGAACAAGGCCTTCGGCAAGGGCGCCAGCATCTTCGGCTACACCCGCCTCTACGGCGCCGTGCCGGGGGCCCAGGCTGAGTACCTGCGGGTGCCCCAGGCTCATTTCGGGCCGCTGAAGGTGCCCGACGGACCGCCGGACACGCGCTTCCTCTTCCTCTCCGACGTCCTTCCCACGGCCTGGCAGGCGGTGGCCTACGCCGATGTGGCGCCCGGCACGAGCGTTGGCGTCTGGGGCCTCGGGCCCGTCGGCCAGATGTGTGCACGAATCGCCCGCTACCGCGGGGCCGCTCGGGTGTTGGGGGTCGACCAGGTCCCCGAGCGGCTCGCCATGGCCGCTCGCCATGGAGCCCACACCATCGATTTCGCCCAGGTGGACGACGTGACCGAGGCGGTGTGGGAGATCACCGACGGCCGGGGCCTGGACGCCGTCATCGACGCCGTGGGCATGGAGGCGGCCGGCTCGCGGATGGACTCGGTGCTGCAGGCGACCAAGCTCCAGCCCGACAAGCTGCACGCCCTGCACACGGCCCTGGGGGCGGTACGCCGCGGCGGCACGTTGTCGGTCACGGGCCTCTACGGAGGGGCCATGCCGATGTTCCCCCTCGGCGATGTGTTCGACAAGCAGATCACCATTCGCATGGGCCAGGCCAACGTGCGCCGCTGGACCGGGGAGATCCTCCCCCTCCTCACCGACGAGGACCCCCTCGGCACCGAGGACCTGGCCACCCATACGCTTCCCCTCGACGAGGCCCCCCGGGGCTACGAGATCTTCCAGAAGAAGCAGGACGGGGCCGTCAAGGTCGTCTTGACGCCGTAGGCGCCGGTAGGTCCTCCAACGCCGCCACCACGTCGGCAACCTCCAGTCGCAGCAGTCCCGGATCCGGCTCGGAGCCGTGAGGGTCGCCCCTCGCTCCAGCCCAGAGGGCCCGGTGCCAGGGCCGGTCCGGCGGCGGCCCCCACCGGGCGGGCGACTCCGGGCCGAAGAGGACCACCGAAGGCGTGCGCAGGGCGGTGGCCAGGTGGGCCACTCCGGTGTCGCCGCAGACGACCCGACCGGCGGCGGCGACCACCGCGGCCAACGCCAGCAGATCGGTGCTGCCGGCCTGCACGGCGGTGAGCGGCAGGCCCGCCCGACGGGCGACGTCTCGGGCCAGCTGGACCTCCTGGCGCCCACCGGTGATCATCACCGCCCGGCCCGCCGCCGCCTCGTGACGGGCCACGCCGGCCCAGCGCGACGGAGGCCACCGCCGCGCCGCAAAGGCCCCGCCGGGATGGATGACGGTGGCTCCCTGCGCGCCCTGCAGAGGCCGTTGGGCGGGGTGGGGAAGGTCCAGTCGCCCAGGATCGGCGGGAATCCCGCTCTCTTGGAGGAGCCGGCACCAGCGGATCGCCTCGTGCTCCTCCTCCCGCCAGGCCGGGCCCCCCGCCGCCTCGGCGACGTCGGGATGGGCAAAGGCCACCACCCGTTGCGGGCGGGCGGCCAGCAGCATCTGGTGACTGCGAGGCCCCCGACCGTGAAGGTTCACGGCCAGCTCGGCGGCGTGCAGCTCGGCGGCGAGGGGAGCCAGCCCCTCGGTGGGCACCAGCCGATCCACCGCGCCGCTGAGCTCGGCCAGACCGCGCAGGGGGGCGGGCGCGGCCAGCACCCGGTGGTGGTCCGGGAAGGCGTCGTGCAGCGCCCGCAGGGCCGGGACGGCAGTGAGGAAGTCGCCGAGGCCCAGCGCCCGCAGGGCGACCAGCCGAGGACTGGCGGAGTGTCGCTTCCCGTCCGCTTCAGCCAGCTCCACGGGCGGCCAGTTCCTCGACCATCTGGCTCGTGGAGCGCCCCTCCAGGAAGGGCAGGACGACCGTCTGTCCTCCCCAGCTGGCCAGGAGGCCGGCCTCCGGGAGGTCGGCGACGGAGTAGTCGGCGCCCTTGGCGAACACATCGGGACGCAGCCGGGCGAGGACGTCGAGCGGCGTGTCCTCGGCGAAGAGGGCCACGGCATCCACGCACGACAGGCCGAGCAGGACCGCGGCCCGATCGGCCTCGGGAACGACGGGGCGACCGGGGCCCTTCAGCCGGCGCACCGAGGCGTCGGAGTTCAGGCACACGACGAGGCAGTCGCCGAGGGCCCTCGCCGCTTGCAGCATGCTGACGTGGCCGGCGTGGAGCAGGTCGAAGCACCCGCCCGTGGCCACCACCGTCCCGCCCCGACCTCGCACCACCTCGGTTAGTTCCAGGGCCGGGAGCGGGGGGGCGGGCGGGCCCGACGCCGCCGCCAGCGCCAGGCTCGACGCGCCACCGGTGGCCACGAAGGCGGACGCGGCCCGCACCGCGGTGATGACCGCCTCCGATGGAAGGGCGCCGTCGGCCAACAGCCCGGCGGCGGTCGACGCGAACCGGTCCCCGGCGCCACAC
>JALYHF010000222.1 GCA_030776745.1 Actinomycetota bacterium
CTTCCACTGCTCGACCTCCTCGAGAGTGGGCAGCCGCTCGTGCTCGACCGTCACCTTCGCCTTGCCGTCGGCTCTCGGGTCGATGGCGATCTGTGCCGTACCAGGCCCGATGGCGAGGCGGATCACCTTCGACGTCGGACGTGAACGGAGTTCGGTGTCGAGCCCCGGGAACAGGTCGGCTCGGTCCGTCTCGTCGAGGAGCAGCTCCCGCAAGACGGCGGGGTCGGCAGTGACCGTGCGCGATTTGTGGGCGCTGAAGGTGCCGTCCGGCTGCTGGTACGGCTGCCTGCGGCCGGTGATGCGCTCGTATCCCACGGTGACGGTTTGGGCCCACCATCCGTCAATGCCGTGGTTGTGTTGAAGGTGGGCGGCGATGGCGGTGTGGCCCTCGGTGTGTCCAGGCCAGGCGTCGAGGACGTCGCACCATTCGTCCCATCCCCGGCCGGTGGCCGAACGGACAGAATCGTCGCTCGTCTCCGGCTCGGCTGCCCAGGTTCGCCGTCGCCCGGTCGAGGCCTGTTCGACGAGGACGCGGCGGGCGGCGCCGTATCGTTCTCCGGTCTTTTCCATGCGCGCCCGGATGCGGCGCTTGAAGCTTTCCTGTCGGGTCATCACAACTGCTTTCCCGTGTCTCTGCCGCGCGACCGGCAACCCGCGCTCACCGACGTCACACGAGGACACGCCAGTCGGACTGACCATCGTCGAGCACTCGGGGTCCCCTTTGCCTTCCGAGCTCGGTTGCACGGGAGCCGAGACGAAGGTCAGGCGTGACGAGCCGCCGTCATGATCGTAGCCCATCGGGTTCGAGGATGGCTCGCCAACGCCTCCCGTCTCGCCGCCAGGTGATGCTCGTCGCGGCTCCTGGCACTGCCGCGTCGAGGGCGCCGAGCGTGCGCCGCTCACGGTTACCAGAACCGGCTTGGCTCGCAGGGGACCGCCGGACTGGGTGCCCCAACTCGAGCTTGGGTCGGTTCAATGTGGTGCTTCTCGGCCTACCCCGGTGCCGATGTGCGAGAGAATGTGACGTGACCGTTCACCAGTGTCCTAGCTGCGAGCTGCGGTTCCGTTACAGGACTGAGCTCGAGTACCACTGGAGGGAGGAGCACCAGCCGCTCCCCGAGGTGGAACCCGAGCCAGGCGTGAACCGAGTCGACGACGACTAACGGAAAGTACCGGAACCGACCGACCCAAGCTTCGCCTCCTGGCCCGCCTGGCCGACGGGTTCGAAGATCCCGAGCACCTGATCGCCATCGCCCTCCTCGACCTGGGCCGCCACTGCCGGGCCCCTCCCCGGGGAGCGGGCCTATCGAGCCACCAGCACCAGGCCGGACGGCGTTGGTGCCGCCCCGACGATGACGGCCAGCGCGAGGGCCAGGCCCGCCTCGACCAGCGCCGAGCGCTCGACGCACAGGTCCGCGACGGCCACGGCTGCCAGCTTCGGCGCCACCCGCCCGCCGTCCCGCATGGCGAGCACCGCCCGAGCCAGCCCAGCCCGAAGGAGGGGCCCGTCGAGCTGGGCCAGGGCCGCCGGCATGGCGGCGTCGAGGGCCTCTCGGTCGTCGTCATCGATCGCTGCTCGAAGCGCCTCCAGCTGTGGGGGCAGCAGCCGAGGCAGCGGCACCTGGAGCGAGAGGTCCCGGGTCGGAAGCTCCACCATCTCCTCGAACAGCTCATCGAGCTCCGCCCTGGTGACCTTGGCCAGGACGAGTGCAGCCGTGCGCCTCTGGGCCACCAAGTACGCCTTCGCCAGGTCCGGCTCCGACGGGCCCGGTGTGCTCCCGCAACAGAACTTCACCTTGCGACCGCTCCCGCAGGCACAGCGATGGTTCCGACCCCGTGCGGCCATCGCACCTCCTCCGACTCGCGGGCCATTCTGGCCCATGCCGAATCGAGGGACGCGGATGGATAGACGTACCGATAGTGAGGAGGGCTTGTTGCACGTGAATGCGGACCAAGTCCGCACGAAGCGCCAACTGTCGAAGTGGGTTGACCACGGCGTCGGGTACGCCAGCTCCTTGAGCACTCGTTGAGAGAGCGTGGTCCCCTGGCGGATACCGTCTGCCTGTGGAGCCGATGCCTGAGGACTGGCAACGGGTTGTGGCGGTGGTGGCGCATCCCGACGATCTCGAGTACGGGGCGGCCAGCGCCATCGCACGCTGGACGAGTCCGGGCAAGGCGGTGTCCTACGTCTTGGCGACCAGCGGTGAGGCGGGCATCGCCGGCACGGCGCCGTCGGAGACGGGGCCCCTGCGGCAGGAGGAGGAGCGTCGGAGCGCAGCCGTGGTGGGCGTCAGTCACGTGGAGTTCCTCGGACATCCGGATGGGTTGGTGGAACAGACCCTCGACGTATCAGCGACGCTCGAGCTCGGCATCGCTTCTCTGCGCCAGCACGCCGCCTACCTCACCGGCTTGGGATGGGAGTTCGACCCAGCCGAGTTCCTCCGTAACATTGCCGGCTTCGATGGGCTCGTGGCCGGATGCGAGTACGCAGTGACCCTCCAGCGCTTCTCCGTCCGCTGACATCCCAGTACCCGGGGGCGCCCTCGCTGCGTGATGCGACGAGGTGTCACAGAACGAGGCGGCCGCGGCCACCACCGTCCCCCGAATGCCGCCCGGTGGCGCCCCACGGCGAGGGCGAGCTGGTGGCCGTTCCATTCGAACGCGGGGTGCTGATCTAGAGGCGGAGAACAACTACGGCCGGGAGGCGCCGATTGGGTCGCTGACCGAAGAGGTCCCGGGTGTCTCGGACGAGCTGTCGGCGCTCCGCCGCGCCCTCAACGAGGTGATCGACCGCCTGACCCGGTGAGGGACGTAGCGGCGGGTGCGGGGGTCGAGAACGTCGCGCAGCCCGTCGCCCAGGAGGTTGAACCCGAGGACCATCAAGAAGATGGCGGCGCCCGGAAAGAGCATCATGTTGGGTGCCGGGGCGAGGTACACCCTGGCCTCTGCCAGCATGGCTCCCCACTCGGCCGTCGGCGGCTTGACGCCCAGGCCGAGGAACGAAAGGCCTGACAGGCCCAGCAGCACCGCGCCCAGGTCCAGGGTGGTCAGCACGACGACCGGCGCCACGATGTTGGGCAGGACGTGGCGGGACACGATGCGGGCGTCCGACGACCCGATCGCTCGCGCCGCCTCGACGTAGAGGCGACTCCTCTCGGCGATGACCACGCCCCGGACGATGCGGGCGTAGCTGGCCCACCAGACAGCCGTCATGGCCAGGGTCAGGTTCCCGAGCCCGGGCCCGAGAACCCCGGTGACGGCCAACGCCAGCAGGAAGGGCGGGAGGGCAAGGAGGATCTCGATCACCCGGCTGATGACGGTGTCCACCAGGCCGACGAGGTAGCCGGCGAGCATGCCCATCACGACCCCGATGACCGAGATGCCGAACGTGACCACCAGCGTGGCCCCGATGGACAGGCGGGCACCGTAGAGAAGCCGGGATAGCACGTCGCGGCCGAGGTGGTCGGTGCCGAGTGGGAACTCCGCCGACGGAGGAGCGAAGCGCCGGACGACGTCCACCACGTTCGGATCGTGCGGGGCCAGGAAGGGGGCAAGGAGGGCGGCGACGGCCAGTGACGAGACGACGACGAGCCCGACGAAGGCGGTCCGGTCGCGCAGCAGCCCGTGCGCGACCTGGCCCTTGGGAGCGACGATGTCCCGGGGAAGTACGCCCATCTCCTCCGAGAGCGCGTCGACGGCGGTCACGACCCTGCCCCACCCCGGTCCAGGCGGACCCGGGGATCGATGACCCCGTAGGAGAGGTCGACCAGGAGGTTGATGGCGACGAAGGCGAAGCCGGCGTACAGGGTGAACCCCTGAATCATCGGGAAGTCGCGCTGGAGGATCGCGTCCACCGCCAGTTTGCCGACGCCGGGCCAGAGGAAGATCGTCTCGACGATGACCGTCCCCGATACCAGGTGCCCGAGGCTGGTGCCGAATGCGGTGACGAGGGGGATGCAGGCGTTGCGCAGGGCGTGATGACCGACGACGCGCCAGGGAGGGAGGCCCTTGCACCGGGCCGTGCGGATGTAGCCGTCGCCAAGGGTCTCGAGCATCGTCGACCGGGTGAAGCGCGACAGCACCGCCGTGGGTACCAGGGCGAGGGTCATGATCGGCAGCAGCAGGCTTTGGGCTCCAGCCTCCCGGCCGGCCACCGGTAGCAGGGACAGCTTCAACGAGAACAGGATGATCAGCACCAGGGCCAACCAGAAGCTCGGCATGGAGGCGCCCATCACCGAGCCGACCCGGATGAACTGGTCGCTCCACCGGTTGCGGTTCACGGCGGACAGGACTCCCAGCACCAGGGCCACAACGAGTGCCAGGAGGGCGGCAGGGACCGCCACCTCGAGAGTGAAGGGGATGCGACGCCAGATCTCAGCGGCGACCGGGCGCCGGGTGGCGTAGGAGATTCCCAGGTCCCCCCTGACCGCGTCGCCCACCCACGTGAGGTACTGGACGGCGAGAGGACGGTCGAGGCCGAGCTCCTTTCGGGTTTCGGCGACGGCCGCCGGGCTGGGCGGTTGGTCGGTTGTCCGCCGGATCAGCTCCGCGGCGGGGTCGCCCGGCGTGAGGTTGGCCAGTGCGAAGGCGAGGAGGGAGACCCCGACCAGGGTGGGGACCAGTAGGAGGACGCGGCGCAGCGCGTACGCCCTCATGCCTGCTCACTACCCGTCTGCGGCCCCCCGGTGCTCGTTCGACGTCACCGGTTCTCCACGTCGTCCCACCTCACGTTGAGGAAGGACGGGTGGGGGGTGAAGTTCTTCACCGAGTTCTTCATGCCGTAGATCCGGTAGATCCCGGCCAGGGGGATGACGGCCGCCTGCTCGTCGATGCCCTGGTGGAGTGCGTTCGCGGTGATCTGCCTCACCTTGTCGATGTCGGGCTCGGTCAGGGCTGGGGCGATGATCTCGTCGAACTTCGGGCCGGGCGCGAACAGCTTCTGGTAGGGCGCGCTGGCACCGGTGCCGCCGGTGTAGAGCAGCAGTATCGGGAGGAAGGCGGGGTTGGCGTCGTTCTGGTTGCCCTGCTCGAGGAAGAGGTCGCCCTCACCGGATTCGATCAGGGCCTGGAACGACGCCGAGTCGGGGCGCTCCACGATCGCGATCTCGACCCCGATGCTCCTGAGCTCCGACTGCAGGAACGTCGGGATGGGCCGGTGCACCTCGGCGCTGGGGAAGCCGCTGACGAGGGTCAGCTTGAGACGCCGGCCGTCCTTCTCCCGGATCCCGTCGGCGCCCGGCTTCCAGCCCGCCTCGTCGAGGAGTGACCTGGCGCGCGCCTGGTTCACCTTGAATCCCTTGACTGTGGAGGCGAACCGGCCCAGCGAGCTCGGCGGCACCCACGTCTGGTCGGTCGTGGCCTGCCCGAACAGGACGCCCTCGACGAGCTTCTTGCGGTCGATGCCGTGGGCGACGGCCTGGCGGAGCCGGACGTCGCCGAGCAGGTCGTACGGCGGGGCGCCGTGACTGTTGGCGTACATCGCCTCGTAGGCCCCGACGGTGCTCTTCTTGATCTCGAACCGGCCCTCGAGGGCCTTCACGTCCGGCGGCGGGATCTGGTAGGCGAAGTCGATCTCGCCGGAGTCCAGGGCCAGGCGACGGACGTTGGCGTCGGGGAAGAAGCGGAAGGTGATGCGGGGCACCTCGGCTTTGTCACCCCAGTAGTCGGGGTTGCGCTCAACGACGATCCGCTCCTTGGGCAGGTACTCGACGAAGCGGAACGCCCCCGTGCCGACGGGCTTCTTGCCGAAGTCGGAGCCGGGGGCGATCGCCCCCGTCTGAGGGTGGACCAGCTGCTCGGGCACCCGGAGGTTGGGCGAGGTGGGGGTGAAGTCGATGACGTACTCGCTGACGACCACCGCCGAGCCCGCCCCGGCCCGGATCGTGCCGCCCCCACGCCGCTGCGCCACCCGATCGAAGATCCCCACCTTGGCGGCGTGGGCGTTGAACGGCTGCCCGTCATGGAACTTCACTCCCTCGCGGAGATGGAAGCGCCAGGTGTTGGGAGCAACGAGCTCCCATCTCTCTGCGAGCCGGGGCTGCACCTCGTACCTCGGCGACAGATAGGTCAGGGTCTCGACCACGTTGGTGTTGAGCGGGTAGGCACCCAGGTTGGCGTCGGGCCCCTCGAGCACGTACTGGTCCTCGGTGAAGCCGACCTTGAGCTCCTTGGACTCGGCCGCGCCGCCTGTCGTGTCGGCGGTGCCCGCTTCGTCGCCGCCGTCGCCGCCGCCGCAGGCGACGCCCGTCAGGAGGAAGACGACGACCAGGGTGAGCCGGCCCACGATGCGTGGGAACCGGGGGCAGTGGGGGGAGGTGGCGGGCACAGGACCTTCTTTCGCTCGGCGTTTCGCGGGGAGGACAGGGTGACTCGTCACCGACGACCGGCGAGGCCGGCCAGCTCAGGCCGATAGACGCTTTCCGGCGCGACGCCGGCGAAGGCGTGAGCGTCGGCGAGGAAGGCGATGGTCGCCTCCCAGCGTAGGGGGTCCATCGATCCGGGGTCCGCTCCGGTGAAGACATTGGGTTCTGCCAACAACCAGCCCTCCAGCGCCTCGTCGGGATCTGCCTCCGGATAGCGACGGCGGAGCTCGGGCAAGGCTGCGGTGGGATCGCGGCGCTGATGCTCGAGGGCGGCCGCCAGAGCGGAGACCATGCGGGCGACCACGTCGGTCGCCAGGCGGTCGGCGGCCACCAGGCCGCTGGCGTAGGCCTCGACCGGGAGGGTCACGGCGCGAACGGCCAAGCCGGCCTGGCGCCGGGTGCGGGGAACCAGGTCAGCGAAGTCGGCCACCACGTCGACCTCGCCGCGCCCCAGCGCGACAGGGGCGGCGGCGTAGTCCATGGGAACCAGCACCGAGGGGGCGAAGCCCAGGTGCTGAAGGGATGCCTGGTACCCGGCCACCAGCTGGCTGTCAGGCGGTCCGCCGAGCCGTCGGCCGCTCAGGTCGGCGGGCTCCAGGAGCGCCGAGTCGGCCGTCACGAGGCCGGCCATGGGGCTGCGCTGAACCACCACGGCGGCAAAGCGGGCGGCCAGGGCACCGGACTGGGCCCGGGCCGTGAGGTAGTGCACGACGCTGGTGAGGCAGAAATCCGACCCGCCCGCGGCCACCCGCCGCACGTTCTCGGGACCGGGTGCCGGCTCCAAGATCTCGACGGAGAGGTCGTGATCGGCGAACAGACCGCTCGCCCCTGCCGCCAGGACCGGCAGGTGGTAACCCGGAAGTCAGGTGGGGCAGTACAGGCTCAAACGCACATGGTCACGTGTACGGACAACGGCCATGTCGCCCCCTCTTCCGTTGGCCTTGATCTATCGCGTGGCGTCGGCGGTTGCAATAGGTGTCTTGTGCACCTACCGGCAAGACCAGAGGATTTCCGAGCACAACGGTTAGCCCTGATCGGTCTCCTCCTCGAGGACGTGGAGGGGCCCGGGCGCTACGTCCCCGTTTCCAGGCAAAAGCGCGCGCGGCGCGGACTGGCCATGCCGGTTGATAGGGGGCAGGGGCAGGGGTGAGCGGGATGCGCCACAG